>JALAGS010000200.1 GCA_022712315.1 Sphingobacterium sp.
AAAGACAACAAAAAAATAATATCATGTCAAGAATTTGTGATTTAACAGGCAAAGCGGCGTTAACAGGAAATAACGTTTCTCACTCAAACGTTAAAACTAAACGTAAATTCTATCCAAATTTACAAACGAAACGTTTTTACATTCCAGAAGAAGATCGTTGGATTACGTTGAAAGTATCTACTTCTGCTATCAAGACTATCAACAAGAACGGGATTACAGCAGCGATCAATAAATTTATCGTTAAAGGGTCAATCTAATTGATTATCTCGCCTGTTACATTAAGATTATTCATGAATTTCAATCCTATAATAGGATTCAAAATAAAGTAAAACAATGGCTAAAAAAGGAAATAGAGTACAAGTTATCTTAGAATGTACTGAACACAAAGAAAGTGGTCTTCCGGGAATGTCTCGTTACATCACTACTAAAAACAAAAAGAACACAACTGAGCGTTTAGAGTTGAAAAAATTCAACCCAGTATTGAGAAAAGTTACTGTTCATAAAGAAATTAAGTAATTCACCCATCTTGGCACTTGCAATGAGGGCTGAGTAAAATATTAATATACCATGGCAAAGAAAGCAGTTGCATCGTTACAAAAAGGTGGCGGTAAAGAATTTACAAAGGTTATTATTACTACTAAATCTGCAAAAACTGGCGCATATACATTCAAAGAAGGTATGATTCACAATGATAAAGTGAAAGAGGCAGTTGCAGCAGCTCAAAAATAACTAGTAGTATTTTCCTTTTTTAAAGTTTTTCTTTAAAAAGAATTCGATAAAAATAGCCGTTTTGGTATCCTACCGAAAGGGCTTTTTTTGTTGAGGACATTTGTTTATATTTGAACATCAATTTTCACTACAACACTCCATGGGATTATTTGATTTCTTTAAGAAAAAACCACAAACGCAAGAAGAAGAACAGGCCTTAGATAGAGGACTGGAAAAAACAAAAGAAGGATTTCTTTCCAAAATAACAAAAGCAGTCGTCGGTAAGTCAACGGTCGATGATGACGTATTGGACAATTTGGAAGAGGTTTTGGTTACTTCTGATGTGGGGGTTACAACTACTTTAAAAATCATTGATCGCATACAAGCTCGCGTAGCCCGCGATAAATATGTCTCTACTTCCGAATTAAACAGTCTGCTGAAGGAAGAGATTCAAACCTTATTGGCAGAAAATAACAGTGCTGATTTCGAGAATTTTAATTACGGCGATCATAAACCCTATGTCATTATGGTTGTTGGTGTGAATGGTGTTGGTAAAACGACCACCATTGGCAAGCTCGCTCATCAGCTTAAACAAACTGGAAGTAAAGTGGTGCTGGGCGCGGCAGATACCTTTCGCGCAGCGGCGGTTGATCAGCTTAAATTATGGGGAGAGCGTGTGGGGGTACGTGTCGTTGCTCAGGCAATGGGCTCGGATCCTGCTTCAGTAGCCTATGATACTGTAAAATCGGCGGTGGCAAATGGAGAAGACGTGTGTATCATTGATACCGCAGGCCGTTTGCACAATAAGGTTGGGCTAATGAATGAGCTCACTAAGATCAAAAATGTAATGCAGAAGGTTGTTCCTGGTGCACCACATGAAATCTTGTTGGTCTTGGATGCATCGACAGGGCAAAACGCCATTGAGCAATGTACTCAATTTACACAGGCAACCGATGTGAACGCTTTAGCATTGACTAAACTCGATGGAACGGCTAAGGGTGGGGTGGTTATTGGTATATCTGATCAATTTAAGATCCCGGTGAAATATATTGGTGTAGGAGAGAAAATTGGTGATCTTCAGTTGTTTAACAAAAAGGAATTTGTCGACTCCCTTTTCAAATAGAGTCTACCGTCTAATCATATGAAGACAAAATACGCGAAACCAGCCCCTTTGATTAATAAACCACGTGTCAATGTGGTAACATTGGGCTGTTCGAAAAATATTCACGATAGTGAAGTGCTGATGGGCCAGTTAAAGGGCAATCAGATGGAAGTCGTACATGAAGCATCCAATATACAGGCAAATGATATTGTTGTAATCAATACTTGCGGTTTTATTGATAATGCCAAACAGGAATCAATTGATGCGATCTTACAATATTCGGATCTAAAAGAGCAGGGTAAAATCAATAAAGTGATCGTTACAGGCTGTCTTTCTGAACGATATAAGCCAGAGTTACAGTCTGAAATCCCCAATGTTGATGCCTTTTTCGGTACGAATGATTTGCCGGATCTGTTGTCATCCATTGGAGCTGATTATCGACACGAGTTGTTGGGTGAGCGCTTATTGACAACACCTTCGCATTTTTCTTATTTTAAGATCGCTGAAGGTTGTAACCGCCCTTGTTCTTTTTGTGCAATTCCTTTGATGCGTGGCAAACACGTTTCTAAATCCATTGATGATCTTGTCAAAGAGGCTAAATATTTAGCGTCTAATGGGACAAAAGAATTGATTTTAATTGCACAGGATCTAACTTATTACGGTCTCGATATCTACGGAAAACGTAATCTTTCTGATCTGATGCGTCATTTGTCGGATGTCGATGGAATCGAATGGATTCGGCTTCAATATGCATACCCTTCTGGATTCCCAATGGATATTTTGGATGCAATGAACGAACGTTCGAATATCTGTAATTACTTGGATATGCCATTGCAGCATATTTCTGATCCAATGTTGAAGTCTATGCGAAGAGGCACAACAAAACAGAAACAGATCGATCTTGTCAAAGCGATACGTGATAAAGTTCCGGATATCGCACTGCGCACAACCCTTATTTGTGGATACCCAGGTGAAATGGAGCAAGATTTCCAGGAAATGCTGGAATGGGTGGAAGAAACACGTTTTGACCGATTGGGATGCTTTACCTATTCTCATGAAGAAAAAACGCATGCGCATTCATTGGAAGATGATGTGCCGCAAGAAATAAAAGAAGAGCGTGTAGAAGCGATTATGGAAGTGCAGCAAGGCATTTCATATGAAATCAATCAGTCAAAGGTTGGTAATACGTATAAAGTATTGGTTGATCGCGTTGACGGTGACTATTTTATTGGCCGTACAGAATACGATTCTCCCGAAGTTGACAATGAGGTATTGATTCCGGCTGCAGATTCTTATGCACGTATCGGTGATTTTGTTCAGGTTAAAATCGACCGCGCTGAAGATTTCGATTTATATGGCGAGATTGTAAGAAAATAAACGTAGCATTTATAAATGATAAAAAAAGACGGGGCTCCTTATAAAGGGAACCCCGTCTTTTTTTCTGAAGGTGTCTGATTTTATTTGCCAGAAAGAACCTTCTTTCGCTTCGATTGCTGTTGGTGTATGTGAAATCATGAAGGTTTGTATGCAATTGTCAGTAAAATGATATAATTTAAAAGCAGGGCTAGCTTTTTGTGAAAATTCACTATTTTGCCAAGGCAAAAAAGCAATTTGTAACGTATATGCTCTTTAATAGTTATGGTGCCGTGGAAACCAGATTCGTGAAATCCGATGGTTTCATTGGGGTTCCACCGCTTTGGATTGATGATATTAAAGGAGGCTGCTAAGCCTGGATGGTCTAGCCTATCAAGCTGCTGGAGAGAATTTCGTTATACAATTAAGAATAGACAATGATTAATAATACTTGCAGATGAAAGCAACTTATATAGAATATAGTGAAACAAATAGTTTTTCTAAGACTTTATTGGCCTATCTGGCTCATGATGAAGCCTTAAAACCTTTTGTTGGAAACTGGCCCACTTGGGCCGGCTTTGAAAAGCAGGTAATTGAAAAGAAGCCTTTTGTTCACCGAAAAGTTCTTGTAGAGCGGCTTAAAAAGCAATATGCTGAACTGTTAGAAGATTCTCCGACAGTTGCGGCTAATATAGAGCTGTTGCTGGACCAGAATTCCTATACGATAACCACGGGGCATCAGCTTAATATTTTTACGGGGCCTTTATATTTTATTTTCAAAATTATGACCGCTATACGGCTGTCTAAAGATTTACATGCCAAACACCCTGATAAAAATTTTATTCCCGTATATTGGATGGCAACCGAGGATCATGATTTTGAGGAAATCAACCATACAAAAGTTTTTGGAAAGAAAATTGGCTGGGATACTCCTGCTGTATCTGCTACAGGACGAATGGATACGGCGACAATTGTTGATGCGGTAAAGCAGTATACAAATATTTTAGGGATATCCGAAAATTCTGCTAGACTTACGCGTATTGTGGAAGAAGCGTATCTAAACCATGATCGACTGGCGGATGCAACGCGGTATATGGTCAATGAACTGTTTAAATCCTATGGTCTTGTGATCATCGATGCGGATGACAGAGAATTGAAAAATCTTTTCAAACCAATTATTAAGGAAGATATCTTAACTGAAAAAAGCTTTAAAGCAATAAAAGCGAGATCGGAGGAACTGGAAGCCAACGGTTTCTCTACGCAGGTGCATGCCAGGGAGATCAATTTTTTTTACTTGACAGACGAATTTAGAGAGCGTCTAGTGCTGACTGCTGACGGCCGATACGAAGTATTGCATCAGCATATTTATTTTACCAAAGCAGAGCTAGAGCAGGAGATTGAGCGTTATCCGGAGCGTTTCAGCCCTAATGTGGTAATGCGACCTATGTACCAGGAGATTATACTTCCGAATCTCGCATACATTGGAGGCGGAGCTGAGATGGTCTATTGGATGCAGTTGAAGTCCAACTTTGACCAATATCACATCGATTTTCCGATTTTGATACCGCGCAATTCTGCTATGATAACTGAGGATAACGTTGCAGCTAAGTTGTTTCGTGTTGATCTTACATTTAAGAGTATCTTCCGGCCGGCGGAGGTACTGAAAAAAGAATATGTTCGGCGTCATACGAAGGAGCGTCTGAATCTTAATGATGAATGGATGGAACTGAATGCTATTTTTGGTAAAATAAAGTTGCGAACACATAAGATAGATCCAAGTTTGGGGCCTAGCACTGAAGCCGTAAAAGCACGGTTAAAGAAAGCAATCAATAATTTGGAGAAAAAGCTGATGAAAGCCGAAAAGCGGAACCATCAGCATGCTTTAACGGATATTGATAATGTAAAGGAAAAGCTCTTTCCTGGTGGAGGGCTGCAGGAGCGCTCTGAAAATTTCGCTTTACTTTATGTCAAATATGGTGATAGCCTCTTTAGGGATCTTTACAAGTACTTTAATCCATTGGATTTTAAGTTTACGATTTTATATTAGAAAGTCAGCTTCGGCTGACTTTTTTTTGTGATGTTATTCGCCAGAAAGAGTCTTCAGTTCTCTTCATTTCTGTTGGTATCCGCGAGTCATGCAGGTTTTTTGCAGATGTCGGTCTATTTCTATCTCTATTTAAAATGCTTTTGCCGCATGTGTCGATATTGCATTATTTTTTCAAAAGCGGTTTCATTTTATTTATATATATGTTGAAGTGCTTTGTTTATAATTTCATAATATTTCGTTTAGCTCCTGTTAACAGTTTCGATGTAGTTTTGCTTTCATTATCACAACCAACAACTAAATGAAAGAATTTCTACTTACAACGTGTGCCATTGCACTTGGAACAGGTTTGTACGCCCAAACGACCCAAGCGGGTTTTTCCGGAAAGGTGACGGACGAGAATAACAAAGGAGTTCATGGAGCTTCAATCGAAGTGCGTAATGAATCGACCGGTTTCACAACGAAGACCTCAACCAATGCAAATGGTGATTTCAACTTTAAGGAGTTGCCTTTAGGCGGTCCATATACAGTCAAAGTAACTTATATAGGTTATGGCGAGCAAGTTCGTTCTGGATTTAATTTAAATCAGGGTGATATTGTACGCTTGACTATCCCTATTCAAAACACGTCAAATGTTTTGGAGACGGTTGAATTGATCGGGGTAAGTACGCTAAAGAATAAAATTGAAAATCTAGGTGCTGCAACAGCAGTTACGGCAAAGGATATCGCGAAGTTGCCTGTAAACGGTCGGAATTTTACTTCGTTAATGGATCTTTCCCCTTTAAGTAAAGGAGATAATATTGGCGGTCAGTTGGGCTCCTCTACCAATTTTACCATCGATGGTATGAATGCCAAAAATCCGACTTCTGCAGGTTCGACAACCAGCCGTAGCGGTGCTCCTTTTTCTATTTCGATAGAAGCAGTTCGTGAATTTAAGGTGGTCACCAATCAGTATGATGTGACTTACGGAAGAGCGGGGGGAGGAACAGTCAGTGCGGTGACCAAACAAGGAACAAATCAAACGCACGGAAGCGCTTGGCTTTATTCAAGGGCGGATTGGTTGTCCAGTCCGTACGATATCAGAGGTAACAAACGAAGCAATGATTTCTCTACTTATCAATATGGATTTACATTAGGGGGGCCAATTATCAAAGATAAATTACATTATTTTGTGGCCTGGGATCATCAACGCGATGCCCGCCCGCTGATTATTGCGGATATTAATTCGCCAGCAGATGAAAAGCGTTTCAATGTAACACAGTCGACTTTGGACGAATATATCCGTATTGGACGTGAAAAATATGGATTGAGCAACGATAGACAGTATGGTTCTTTCGATAAGAAGCGGAATTCTGATGCTGTATTTGGCCGTATAGACTGGCAAATTAACGAGAAGAACTTATTGACGATCCGTGACAACTTTACCAGTGATCTTAATAAGCTTGGTCTAGAAGACAATACTGCTATCAATTTATATGAATCATATGGAAATGACAAGAATATTGATAACAGCTTTTTAGCAACTTTACGTACTTCCATTTCCCCAAAACTAACCAATGAACTGAAATTGCAGCATCTCTATACTTTTCAAAAAAGTAGTCCCGGAGACATGTTGCCTAGTCAAAATATTCCGCGTGCTATCGTAGAAAATGTGGTGTCGTCCATTGATGGAAGTAACTTATCAACCAATATTCAATTAGGAGGACATCGTTTTGCACAAGAATCCTTTAAGAATAATGTCGTACAGTTGGTTAACAACCTGTATTATAGCACAGATAACATCAATTATACTTTTGGTGTGGATTTGATGTATACACATGCAAATTCGATTTATGGAAGTGAAGTCAATGGGCGTTTTCATTTTAGGGACGATGCGACCAATACGGCATTACAAAATTTTGCAAACTTAAAACCTTACGCGTTCTATCGGGAAGTCCCATTGGTGGCAGATCCAACTGTTATCGGCAAAATATTTAATGCAGGTGCTTATGGACAGTTGCAGACAAAATTGGCGAAGGGCTTGGATTTGGTTGCGGGATTACGATTGGATTATGGACATTATCCAACCTCTCCTCTGAATGAAGAATTGCTGAAAGAAGTCGGGGTGCGTACAGATCATAAATTGAAATCTTTTGTTGTACAGCCTCGTTTCCAAATGACTTGGGATGTGAATGAAGAACGGAAGGATTTTTTCCGCGTGGGAGCAGGTATTTTTGCGTCTGATATCAATAATTATATGACCATCAATAACCTGACTTTTGATGGTAAACATTTTGCAACGGTAGATGTTCGTGGCAATGATGTACCTACACCTAATTTTGTGGGATATAGAAAAGATCCGTCTACAACACCGACCTTGGCACAGTTTCAAGTGCCAACGATTAATACCTATGGCGCAGACGCTAAAATACCAGTGGTGTACAAGGCCAACGTATCTTACACACATTTCTTTACTGAAAAATTGAAAGCAAGTCTTTCGGGGTATATGAATTTAGGGCGCAACAACTACATGTATGTTGATCGTAATATGGTTCAGGATCCGTTCTTCAGATTGGCGAATGAAGATAATCGCGGCGTATTTGTACCGGCCACAGCTATTGTCAATGGTGTTCCAGATTGGAAACAGGGAAGGATTTCCAATAAGTTTGGCCGTGTCTTAGAATTAAACTCTGAGGGCAAAGTGAATCAATTTGCAGTTGTGCTGGATGCGAGTTATCAATACTACAAAGATGGTTCAATTTCTGTAAGTTACACGTGGAACGATGCGAAGGATAACACATCTTACAATGGAAATGTAGCCAATACAGCAACTTTATCACTTGCTGTGAAGGATGATCCAAGAGATTTGAGCAAGATGAGTTATTCGAATAACCAATTCCGCAATAAAATCGTTATTTATGGTACGCTACCCACATTTTATGGTGTCAGTGTAGGTGTTCGCTATTCAGGAATTGGCGGCACACGTTATAGCTTACTGGCGGGAGGTAACATTAATGGAGACTTTGTGTCTAATTCGAACGATTTAGCCTTTATTTTTGATCCCAATAGTGCCAGCACACCGAAAGCCCTGGCAGATGCGATGAATGCCTTGCTGGCGAATGGCGAAGCTAGTCAGAGTCTGAAAGATTATATCAAAAAGTATGAAGGTAAGATGGCGGAACGTAATGGCGGGATCAACAGTTTTTACGGTTTGATTGATTTAAGAATAGCGAAGAAATTTAACCTGTATAAAACACATGCTTTGGAACTTTCTGCCGACGTCTTCAATGTGGCCAATCTCTTTAAGAAAACTTGGGGAGTCAATGAATCTTTAGGTAATCAATCATTGTATGCGGTATCAAAAACAGCAGCAGCAAATGGAAATCCCGAAATCCCGGCATTTGACCCTGTTAAACAACAGTTTAATTATCGATTGAACAATTCTGGTATCGTATCGCCTTCGGGTAACCCATACCAATTTCAATTGGGATTAAGATATTCGTTCTAATCGCGTAAACGGTAGAAAAGACCCTTTTCATGCCGAAGCCCCCAAAAGCAATAGTTTTGGGGGCTTCGTTTTTTGCAGTCATTAGATCCTAGCTTAAAAGGTCTACATGCAATAGTGCTTGTAGACTGATCTATTGATCGCTAAGCAAGAACTTTTTCTTTTGGAAGAAAGACTTCAGCCATCATATGGCGAACACTTCCGCCGCCACAGGTCTCAATGACATGAAGATCCTGATGAATGATTTTGCCGTGCTTTTCTAATTGAGCTGTTTGGTATAATGTGAGGGAGGATAAGGCCTGATTGCTCAGTACGATAAACCGATTCCCATATTTATTTCTTACCTGTAAACAGTTTGCCGCGAAAGATTCGAGTTGGTTTTCATTGATTTCAATGATCTCTTTGCCTGTATCTTTTAGGCTCTTTAGCAGGGCTTCAAGTTCCTGCTGGTTGTCGATTGCCTGTGGGCATAGGATGGCAAAATCTTCACCTACCGCTAGAACTACGTTAGTGTGGTAGATAGGTCTTCGTTCTCCATTGACCGTTTGGAAGGCGTGAAATACAACAGGTGTATAGTTTTCGGTCCGGCAATATTCATCAAGCATATCCCGGTCTGCCCGCTCAGATAAGGCGCAATAGGCTATGCGGTGGGCACGGTCGAGGACCAATGCGCCGGTTCCTTCCAGATATTGTTTGTTGTTTTCGGCCTCACTTAGATCCTTGGTTAGTTTTACATAATAACCGTTCCGTTTTAATGGACCTTCAAAATCCAATAAATGTTCCTTTCGGCGATTGGGAGCAAACATAGGATAGAAAATTATTTTTCCATCCTGATGAAAGGAGACAATATTATTGGGGAAAATACTGTCGGGACTTTCTGATTTCTCGTCGTCTTGAATGACGGTCACCAAAATTCCATGTGACTTCAGCTCATTCACTAGCGCGTCGAACTCGCTTTGGGCTTCTTTGTTGACTTCTTCAACACTGAGATTTGCAATGTCCCTTTGGAAGAAATTGTTGACCGCTGTCTGTTCATTTTTACGGAAGACAGAGGGCCTTACTAAAAGAACGCTGTCTGTTACCTGTTTTCTCATGATTTATAATCGTTACTTCGCTGTTTTATATTAGTTAAAAAAGAAATGATATTCGTTTGTTGCGATAATTTACATTTGTCAAAATAGACGCTTCCTTAGCTGGGTAACCTTTTCTTTTTCCAGATTTGTAATAACGGAATATTTCCGAGATATCAGGAATCTTTATCAAAAAGTGTACATACGTAGCTCGAAGTCGCTTTACAATTGGTACATATACTAATTTATTGAAAAATCATGGTCATTACAAAAAAGAATAGGAATATAAATAAAGAAACGGATAGGGTAAGTGGCAGTTAATAGGGTGTTTTTTTTAAATAGTAGCAAGTGAATGTTTTATTATTTGTTATATTGATAATGAACAATCGTTATGTTTGTGTTTATTCTAAATTTGATTTGATAAAGACAATCGATTGCATTTCGATAGCTGAGTAAAACTGACTTTTTATACACTTTTTTGCTTCGTTTTCAGTCATTTATTTTGCTATCTTTGCTCATCCAAAAAACGACTGTTTATAAGAGAGTTAATTGCCTAATTATTATGTCGCTAACTATCTATAAGCGTTAACTTTTTGCACACATGAGCAATATACACTTCCAAGAAAAATTCGAAAGTCGCCACAATGGCCCAAGTCCAGTTGAAGCGAATGAAATGTTGGCTAAATTAGGCGTTTCGTCAATTGACCAACTTATTGACCAAACGGTCCCTTCTCAAATTCGTGCTCCAAAACCTTTAAATCTTCCTAAAGCATTGTCTGAGGTTGCCTATTTAAAGCGTATTGCTGAGATCGCTGAGAAAAATAAAGTTTTTAAATCTTTTATTGGTCAAGGTTACTACGACGTAATCCTTCCGGGTGTAATTCAACGCAATGTATTTGAAAACCCAGGATGGTATACACAGTATACTCCTTATCAGGCGGAGATCGCACAGGGTAGGTTACAAGCATTATTGAACTTCCAGACTGTAATTTGCGATTTTACAGGTTTAGAAATTGCAAATGCTTCTTTGTTGGATGAGGCTACAGCCGCTGCTGAGGCGATGTTTATGCTTTATTCAGCACGTAAAAATAAGGATGCAAATGTATTCTTGGTGTCGGAAAATACCTATAAGCAGACGATCGACGTATTGAAAACCCGTGCTTTGTCTTTCGGTATCGAATTAAAAATTACAGCTATTGCTGAATCAGAATTAACAGACGATGTATTTGCGGCATTTGTCCAATATCCGTCGGCTGATGGTTCTATCGTCGATTATAAAGCATTTACAGCTACAGCTCACAGTAAGAATATTACCGTGTGTGCGGCGGCAGATTTGATGAGTTTGGCGTTATTGACGCCTCCAGGAGAATGGGGAGCTGATGTTGTCGTCGGTAACTCGCAACGTTTTGGCGTACCTATGGGCTTTGGCGGTCCTCACGCGGCATATTTTGCTACACGTGATAGCTTTAAACGTAATATCCCAGGCCGTATCATTGGTGTTACTTCCGATTCAAATGGCAAATATGCGTTACGTATGGCTTTGCAGACTCGTGAACAACATATCCGCCGTGATAAAGCATCTTCAAATATTTGTACTGCACAGGCTCTTTTAGCTATTATGGCTTCTTTCTATGCCGTTTACCACGGACCAGAAGGAATCAAAAATATTGCATCACGTATCAATGCCTTGGCTAACTTGTTAGATCAAGCATTACAGTCATTGGGTTATACGCAGTTAAATGCGGCTTATTTTGACACTTTGCGTGTAGACTTAGGCGCGCATGCGGGTGCTTTGAAGTCTGAGGCGTTAAACAACGAATTAAATTTCTATTATAACGGTTCGCAAGTTTCAATCGCTATCGACGAAACAACGACATACGAGGATATTAAGACGATCGTTAAGGTATTTGCTAAAATTCAGGGTAAAACATTGAACGATGTGGATTTTGAAGCATTGGAAGAGAATTTAGGTTCTTCAATTCCAGCTGATTTAGCACGTACTTCTGCCTACCTAACACATCCAAACTTTAATAGCTATCACTCTGAACATGAGATGTTACGTTATATCAAATCTTTGGAAGCAAAAGACCTGTCACTTTGTCATTCTATGATTCCATTGGGCTCATGTACAATGAAATTGAATGCTACAGCTGAGATGGTGCCAGTTACTTGGGCGAGATTCGGGGGCTTACACCCATTTGCTCCTGCAGATCAAACTTCAGGATATATGCAAATGATTGGTGAGCTGAACGATTGGTTATCTGAAATTACAGGCTTTGCGAAGATGAGCTTCCAGCCAAACTCAGGCGCTCAAGGTGAGTATGCTGGTTTGATGGTTATCCGTGCGTATCATGAAAGCCGTGGTGATCATGGACGTAACATTTGTTTGATTCCTGCTTCTGCACATGGAACGAACCCTGCTTCAGCTTCGATGGCTGGACTAAAGGTTGTTGTTGTAAAATGTGATGAATTAGGAAATATCGATATTCCGGATTTAAGAGCAAAAGCGACAGAACATGCGGCTAACCTAAATTCTCTCATGGTGACCTATCCGTCTACACACGGTGTTTTTGAAGAGTCTATCATTGAGGTCTGTGAAATTATCCATGCAAATGGTGGTCAGGTGTATATGGACGGAGCGAATATGAATGCACAGGTCGGATTAACAAGCCCTGGTCATATTGGTGCTGACGTATGTCACTTGAATTTACATAAAACATTCTGTATTCCTCACGGTGGAGGAGGCCCTGGTATGGGACCTATCGGTGTTGCAAAACACTTGGTTCCTTTCTTGCCTAATCACGAAGTTGTTTCTACTTCAGGTGAAGAAGGTATCTCTGCTGTTTCAGCTGCTCCTTTTGGTTCAGCATCAATCTTACTTATTTCTCATGCTTACATTTCGATGATGGGTGGAGAAGGTCTGACAAATGCGACAAGAACAGCGATATTAAATGCAAACTATATTAAAGCCCGTTTGGAAAATGCATATCCAGTACTTTATTCGGGTACAAACGGACGTTGTGCACACGAAATGATCTTGGATTGCCGTGGATTCAAAAACTTTGGTATCGAGGTTGCAGACATTGCAAAACGCTTAATGGACTATGGTTTTCACGCGCCAACAGTTTCTTTCCCTGTTGCAGGAACATTAATGGTTGAACCAACTGAATCTGAGTCTAAAGCCGAGCTTGATCGTTTCTGTGATGCGTTAGTGGCTATCCGCGAAGAGATTGCTGCAGTTGAAGCAGGAGATGTGGATCAAGCAAACAATGTATTGAAACATGCCCCACACACAGCATCTGTAGTTACTGCTGATGAGTGGGATAGACCATATAGCCGCCAAACAGCTGCATATCCATTAGAATACGTAAGAGATCGTAAATTCTGGCCTTCAGTTGGCCGTGTGAACGATTCGCAAGGTGACCGTACCTTGATTTGTTCATGCCCTTCTATTGAAGAGTATGCCGAAGCATAATTCCGTTACGATATAACTGAAAAAGCCCCTATGGATAGTAGGGGCTTTTTTTTGGAGTTATCTGTCTAGATCAATTTAATCTTATAGATTTTTTACAAGTATTTAGTTTCATTGTTACCGATGTTAATATGGATTCGTGTGAGTAATGGGGTATCCATTTATTTTAAAACTTGCATCGTTTATATTATTTTTATCTTTCTAACGTTTTATCTAAAAATGATAATTATGAAAAGACAATTCAAAGTGTTGCCTATTCTTTTAGGTGTGGGTATTTTGGTCGCGAGTTGTGGTAACGGTAAATCTGGCGATGGGGCGGAAAGTGATAAAGAACAGGGCGCCGGAATCTCCGATGTAGTCAAGGGCGTATCCAATTTAGATAATCTAAACGATGGCGCTAAAAAATTGGAGGAATTACAAGCCAAATTGAAAGCTGAAAAACCACTGAGTTCGGATGAATTAAAAGCTTTTTTACCTGAAAGCTTAGATGGCTTGAAAAGAACATCATATTCTGCTGGATCGGTATATGGGGCAGGGGTAATATCTGGGGAAGCAACCTATACGGCCGATCCCCAAAAGGATATCAAAGTCAGTGTCCTTGACGGTGCCGGAGAAACGGCTTCTGCCATTGTAGGTTTAGCGCAAATGGGATTTATGATGGATTCGGAGAAGATCACAGATAACGAAACCGAAAAAACGGGTGAATTCGAAGGAAAACGAGCAAAAACAACCGATACAAAGGGAGTGGAAGGTTCTTTGTCAAAGAGTTCCGAAATCAGTTATCTGGAAAAAGACCGCTATCTGATTACCGTAAGAGGGAATGGATATAGTTTGGATGAGCTGAAAGGGTTTTTAGGTAAATTGAATGTCAGTGCATTAAAATAATATAAAAGATTATTTACTGCATTTACACAGAAACCTTACTTATAATAGAATGAAAGCCCAGACACATGTTTGGGCTTCTTTGTATAAATGTAGCTTGTAAGTATACATCGGCGCTCGATGATGCTTGAGGAGACAGGCGGAACCGATTAAATTTGCTTTTGTTGGCAAATTTGCCTTAGTTTGCGTTGAAACATTTCGTTATGAGAGTAGTAAAATTATCAATAAACCTTTTAGTCACGACAGCATTACTTGCGTCCTGTGCGGGTGGAAAGTATGCGAAAACTGAAAAGGTATATAAGAAACAGGCAAAAGAGTTCTCAAAACTGTATAAACAATCGCCCGTTACAGGTCAATTGGAAAAAGTGAACGTCAAAGATCAACAATGGATTGCGTCGATTAATTTTGGAATACGTAAACCCAATTTTGTCGTTATTCACCATACAGCGCAAGATTCTCTGGGTCAGACAATTCGCACCTTTCATTCTGCGAAAGCAGGTGTAAGTTCCCATTATGTGGTCGGTAGAGATGGAAAAGTAGTCCAGATGGTGAATGACCTTTATCGTGCACATCATGCAGGTCTGGGAAAATGGGGAAATGATACGGATCTGAATTCCTCTTCTATTGGTATTGAATTGGACAATAATGGCACCACCGATCCGTGGACGGATGTGCAGATAGATGCCTTAATGCAACTGCTGACGTATTTAAAAAATACCTATAAAATACCTCAGGCAAATTTCATCGGACATATGGATCTGGCGCCAACCCGAAAAAATGATCCATCACGTTTTCCCTGGAAGAAATTAGCTGATCAA
This sequence comes from Sphingobacterium sp., assembly GCA_022712315.1. Lineage (GTDB taxonomy): Bacteria > Bacteroidota > Bacteroidia > Sphingobacteriales > Sphingobacteriaceae > Sphingobacterium. The sequence goes on from JALAGS010000200.1 coordinate 14,934, forward strand.
GGATTTGGTTTTTGGTATGATGATTATTTAGAAACCCCGCCAGCGGACTTTAATCCAAAAATGGCATTACGTATTATAGGCTATGATGTAAGCAATCTAGACGCGGCAATAAAAGCATTTAAGATTCACTATATTCAACAGGATGTCAATACGGCATTCCTGGGCGAAAATGACCTCAAGGTTTTATATTCCATCTATAAGAAATTCTTATAATGGCCAGCTAGGTTGAAGGACATGAAAAAGAGCCTGCTTTTTGAAAAGCAGGCTCTTTTTTTTACCGGTTACGGTTATTATAATTTGTCTTTATAGTCACTAAAGTATGTGTCAAAAGTGCGTTGATAGATCATTTTGAACCAAGGGGTGAATTGCTCTGGTGAACGTTTTATTTCATCTTGAATTTCCTGTTGACCCTTGTATATTGTTGCAGCAACCTCTTCTGAATTAATTTCTGGAGTTCCATTAAATTTTCCAATGAATACATAATCGAACTCATGTTCTGTAAGTCCGTTGTCAAATGAGGCTTTATAGACAAATGAGAAAGCTTCATGGAGATCAGTTGATGCAATCCCCAGCTCTTCCATTAAGCGCCTTTTGGCGGCTTCTACATTACTTTCTCCTAATCGTTGATGGGAGCAGCAGCTATTGGTCCAAAGCCCTCCGCAGTGGTATTTACTCCATGCTCTTTGCTGTAGGAGTAATTCATCTCGGTCATTGAACAAAAATACACTAAAAGCACGATGCAATAGTCCCTTTTCATGGGCTTCATATTTCTCCATGCTACCGATCATTGTATCGTTGTCGTCCACCAGTATTACATTTTCTTGCTTCATAAGGCCTAAAAATAAATATAGCCCAATTTAATGAAATCGGGCTATATAATGAATTAAAATTTTGGCGATAATCTGCTTATACGGTTTTTACAAATTTCTCGTCGTAATTTTCAATATCTATGATATAGCCGTTTTTAATTAAGAACTCAAAAAGCGGTTTGGCTTCTTCAGAAACAGGCATATTATGGGTTGTAATAATCTTATTCTCTTTTTTCAGTAGATAAGGATAGGCGTAAAGCTTCACATTTTTATTGAACATTCCCGAGATATAGGAAAGGAGCTCATTGGTGTATAGTTCCTTATTATAATTATCCGAATTGAAAATGTTCTTTAAATTGTAAACGTTCGTTGCAATACCGATATTTTTCGGTTTAAAATTGCTGATAAATTCCGCTAAATGATTGTTTCTTCTAAAGTTGCTGACGATAATATTATTGCCTGTGGCACAGAGTTCATCTGCTCTAGAGGCAAACTCCTGAAGATCCTCAGCGGTAATTTCATGGGTATCCTCCAGAACATTTCCCATTAAGACCTCAATCAATACGATGGTATCAGCATCTGTCGCACCCGTATTTTTCTTGAATTGTTCAACGGCAAGATTGAATAGGTCAAAGTTTGGAAGGGATTTCTGACGGTATTTGGTACGTAGCAGAATGATGTTCTTTTTGTATAAATAATCCTTGATTTGGACCGCTTTGCCATCAGGTTGGAATAGTGCCGCTTTAGCAAATCCTTTTGCAATCAGGTATAAATTGATCAGACGTTGGTTGACGTTTTCAAACAAAGGACCGTTTAGCTTAATCAGGTCAATTTCTACAGATCCAACAGAAAGGTTGTCGACTAACGATTCGATCATCGTCTGTACATTGTCCGCATAATAGTAAGCGGCAAACAATAAATTTACACCAATGATACCCAACACCTTTTGCTGCAATTGATTATCACTATCTAGCAGTCTTATGTGAACAATAATATCATTTGTAGGACCTCCGACTTCATGCTGGAAGCGAAGTCCGATCCAGCCGTGCGGTTCATTTGTCTTGGTGAAATTAAGAGTTGTTACGGTATCTGCAAAGGCAAAGAATTTTTTGTTGCAATATTTGTCACCATGAAGCCGCTGGGTAAGAAGATCGAATTCATGGGAGAGCATTTTCTTTAGACGTGTTCTGCTGACATAACGGCCATCTGCTTCTTCGCCATAAATTGCGTCACTGAAGGCCATGTCGTACGCGGACATTGTTTTAGCAATTGTGCCTGATGCAGCGCCTGCGTTGAAAAAGTTACGTGCGACTTCCTGTCCAGCACCGATCTCTGCAAAGGTTCCATAAATCTCTGGGTTTAGATTTATTTTCAGGGCCTTTCGCTTGGTTTCAAAAATTTCTCTTGCCATGATGCAAAGGTACAAAAATCAAAAGGCTAGTGAAAATTAAAAGTATGAATGAAAAAAACAGAATAAAATTAGGCTTGTTTTATAACAAGCCTAATTTGTTGAAAGCATAGAAGAGCGCACTGGCGTGTAGGGCCTGACTAAATTTGTTGTCCAGCAACATGCTTTTTGCTTCTTCAAGCGGGATCAGATAAACATCGATTTCTTCGTGTTCATCCAATGACTGTTCCTGAACTTTTCTACCTCCAGTCATGAGATATGTATAGGTGATATTGCCACTTGTTGCCGGATTGGCATAAAGTGAGGCGATCTCTTCGATCTGTTCAAATTGATAGCCTGTTTCTTCGAGCATTTCACGCACAGCAGCATGTTTGGGATCTTCTCCGGGCTCTGTTGTCCCTGCGGGAATTTCCAGTGAAATAATGCCCGCCCCATGACGGTATTGTTTAATGACCAAAAGCTCGTTATGTTCAGTAATCCCGACCATATTTACCCAGTCTGGGTATTCGAGGACGTAATAATGGTCATTGATCCGTCCATCTGGAAGTTCACAAGTATCTCTGCGCAGTGTAGCCCAAGGCTCTTTACAGATATATGCTGAGGATAAGAGTTTCCACTTTTCCATTAGCCTACAATGTCTTTCATCATGCGATCCACCTTCGCTTCCAGAACATTTTGCAGATCGAGATAATCGGTGGTATTCTTCAAGCTTTCTTTTACTGAACAGTAAAATTTGATTTTGGGTTCCGTTCCCGAAGGCCTAGCGGAAATCACATCGCCATCGACTGTTATAAATTGTAAAACATCGGATTTAGGCAGGGAGATCGCTTTTCGCTCTCCTGTACTCATATCTGTTGTATATGAAAGCTGATAATCCCGTATTTCGCGGACTTTTATTCCACCAAGGGAAGTCGGTAGATTGTGACGTAAGCCGGCCATCATCGCCTGAATTTCTTCGGCCCCTGCTTTTCCTTTTTTTGTCAAAGAGATCAGTTTTTCCTGGTAACAACCGAATTCTTTATAGATATCCAATAGGACTTCGTAGACAGTTTTTCCTTTTGATTTGAAGTATGCGGTCATTTCGGCTAGGAAAGCACAGGAATTCGGCGCATCTTTGTCCCGTACGAGATCACCGACCAAGAAACCATAACTTTCCTCACCACCAACCAGATATTGTGCAGAATCGCCTAAATTGGTAATCAATTCACCAATATATTTGAATCCGGTAAGCGTTTCGTAGTGTTTTACGCCATAGTGATCTGCGATATCAGCTTGCAAGTTGCTCGTTACGATAGTCTTTACAATATAAGGGTTTGCTCCCAGTTGTTTTAAGTCGCTTTTTGCACTGAGTACGTAGTATACCAGTAAACTACCGATCTGATTGCCATTGAGCAGCTGAAACTGTCCCTTATTATTTTTTACGGCAATCCCCACACGATCAGCATCTGGATCTGTCGCCAGGACAAGATCGGCATCGATTTCCTCTCCTTTTTTCTTGGCGAGGGCCATGGCATCTTCCTCTTCGGGATTTGGATAGATTACCGTTGGAAAGTTGCCATCTGGGGTAGCCTGTTCGGCGACAACTGACACATTTTCAAATCCCCAAGCAGCCAGCATTTTAGGGACGATTGTAATTCCGGTACCATGTATCGGAGAAAAAACGATCTTTAAATCTTTTTGTGCCAATACAGCTTCCGGGTGAATACTCAACGTTTTATTGGCATCGATGTAGATCTGATCGATTTCATTTCCCACAGGAAGGATATTTTGTGCATTTCCCTCAAATTTAATGTCGCTAACCGACGTGATTGCATTCACTTCATCGATGACATTTTTATCATGTGGAGCAGTTAGCTGGCAGCCGTCGTTCCAATAAGCTTTATAACCATTGTATTCCTTTGGATTATGTGAGGCTGTTAGCATAACGCCGCTTTGGCAACCGAAATGGCGAATGGCAAACGATAGCACAGGGGTAGGCCGTAATTCATTGAAGAGATGGACTTTAATTCCGTTGGCGGCAAACACTTTGGCAACGAGCTGACCAAAAGCCTGTGAATTATTACGGCTATCATAAGATACAGCGACTTTAATTTCCTGATCCGGAAACTGTTTCTTTAGATAGTTCGATAAGCCTTGAGTTGCTTTACCGATCGTATATTTATTCATCCGATTGGAGCCCACTCCCATAATGCCTCTTAAGCCTCCGGTTCCAAATTCAAGATCTCTGTAAAAAGAGTCTGTCAGTTCTGTCACCTCATTATTATCGATTAAATCCTGAACCGCTTTCCGGGTTCCTTCATCGTAACTTGGAGTTAACCAATCTTCGATTTTCTTTTGTGTGTCTTTATCTAAATTTTCCATTATCTAAGTTTGGCTAAAATGTAAAATTATGCGTCACAACCGCCATAGGCGCGGTCTATGACTGTAATATACCATTTTTCTCCTTCTTTTGTGACATGAAAAACAAATGGTTCTTCACTCTCATTGGAGGTCATAATGGTTCTGTAGCTTTTGGCTTCTAAATTTCTTAGCTGCTGAAGCTCTGTGTTGCTGATTTTGGCATCAAGAATTTCATTCATGAACTTTGCGGTTTGCGAAAGTTCATTTGGGCGGGATTTTTTATCGTAATAGAATCCGAGTTTATCCCATTTCATGGTACCGCAATCAAAAATAGGCAGTTTTCCTGACTTTAACGGTCCCTTGTACGTGAGCTTTTCATAAGAGTGATATTCAGGTATAGGTTTAGAAAAATTAAAACTATTTTGATGTACATAAGAGTCTAGTGCTCCGGGACGATAGATGATATAGATTCCTAATTTGGGATGTATATAGTTATTGATTGTTTTACTATCCTGATCCGAATAGGCCTTAGCAAGTTTTTCCAGAACCTCTTCCAGCGTTTCGCTGTCTTCTTTCTTTACCGTCTTTTCAATGGTGTCACGTTTGCTTACAGTGTCTGCGGGAATGGAATCCTGAAGAATCTTTACCGCCTTATCTTCTTTTTTGTTATTTCTGCAGGAGATAGTGCTTACTGTGAGACAAATTAGAATAAAGAAAAAGAGATTTCTCATGATACTTTTGTTTTAAATTACTTCTTTGAGGTCAAATTCTCAATGATTGATTTTAAAATAGAGCGTGTTGACGGAAGCCACCATTGTTCGAGGATGCGCTGGATTGTCTCTTCTCTATTCTCCCGCAATTTAAGGATTATTTCCTTTCGGAAGTTCAATTTCGACGTTTGCCAGGTTTTTTGATTAAACTGGGTGATCTGTTTTAGTTTTTTTGTTGCGGTGTTGAAAAGTACATTTGCGGGTACAATTTCATCTACAAGACCCTGTGTTTTCGCTTCTATCGGAGACAGCAGTTTTCCTTCAAGCAAATTCTGATAAGCATTTCTTTTACCGATCCAGAAAGCATAGAGCTGAAATATACTTTCGGGTACAATAAGTCCAACGGGAATTTCATTCAGGCCAATCACAAAATTCCCTTCAGCCATAATGCGATAATCGCAGCAGAGGGCTAATACACATCCTCCTGCGGGGCTATGGCCCGATATGGCTGCAATTAATGGTTTTGGGAAAGCCGCGAGCAAAGAGGTTGCCTCTAAGAATAAATTCCAGAATTCCCTGATTTGTTCTTCATCGTATTGGAACAAAGTGATGAGATCAAGTCCCGCACTAAAGAAGTTCTCCTTGCCGATCAAGATGGCTCCATGAATAGTCTCATTTTGCTGGGAAGATTCCAAGATACTGATAAGCTCTTTCAATAATTGAGTATCGATGGCGTTTGACTTTCCTCTATCGAGGAAAATACTTAAAATATGATCCTCTATTTTAGTGTTTATATGCTCCATAACATTGTATTAAAGTATAACGATTTGTTTACGCTGCTATTGTGGTTTTACTTCTATTAAATATTCAAGATGGGCAATTCTGCCATCCATGCTTATTCCTTCAACAATCACTTTATAGTTGCCGGGTTCGTCCGACGTAAAGAATTCAAAATTTGTTTTTCCATCTTTGGGTGTGATCAGATTCGGTTCCCATGCGATTGTTGTCCTGAGGTCCCGTCGAAGTTCTTTTTCGTTTGTGGCATCGTATTGCGGCTTAAAAAAAGTCCGGTTGACATATAAGCCTTTCGGTACAATTGTGACAATTCCGGTAGGCGTGTAAGATGATGAAAGCGCATCTCCCGATTTGCTGGTAATTACGATCACACCATTGCCGCCATACATGCCATAGATAGCTGTATTTCCTATACTACGCAAGACTTCCACACTCGCAATATCGGCAGTATTGATCATATCTATTTGTTCGGCTTCAATATACATTCCATCAAGAACAACTTGCATCGGACTATTCATCGATCTTGTGCTATAAGGAATTCCATTTCGAAAAATAACACCATTTAGCCGCCCATTGAGGCATTGAGCAAATGTAGCACAGCCGGATAATTCATCCGCAGAGATAACTTGATCGGCATTTCCCGGACCATTGAGGTTTCTGGAGTTCTTGTCAGCTTTAGTTGTCCGTGCCCTATTGACCTGTACCTCTTCCAATCGAATGCTCTTCTGGATAATGCCAGCGGCTTCCAATTCGCCAAGAAATTGCTGGCTGTTTCTCAGCTGTGTCAATAGCTGGGTGTTGATGTCGTTAGCTAATAAAGGTTGGTCTTTACTTTTGTTTACCGGGGGAACTGAAGGGTCGTCAATAATAATATCAACTCTTTTTTTCTCTTTTGGACCATCGCCTGTAACGATAAACTTGACACTGTCAGCAAAAAAAAGCTCGTCAAATGCAAATCGACCATCATTATCGGTCAGTGTATCTATGCTCAGCAACATATTGCTCGTCGGTATTAGCGTTACTTTGGCCTTTGGAACAACCGCCTTTCGGGCCGTTTTCTTTACGGTTCCCGATACAGTAAGTCCCTTTTCTGGAAGGAACGACGTGGCTGGGGCATTTGTATAGCTCTTCCAGTCCAGCTTGCGCCAGCCCTGGATCAGCATGAGATTATCCAAATCGTTAACTTTGATATTGGTTAAATCCTCAAAGTAATAATTGGGGCGTTCAATAAAACCGCGAAGATCAGATTTTAGTAGTAGTTCTGAAACAATAGAAGAATAATAACGGTCTGTCGTCGTATCAACTTTGCTTAGATTGACAACTGATGCCGAGAGGGCTGCAACTTTTGACGTATCACGATCATCATAGCTCACGGTAAGGTTTGCTACCACTTTATCGCGGGTTGTGAAGCTGGGTTTGTTGAGTGCAATTGAAACGGGGAGTAAAGTTGATTCCGCATTATAGTTAAATACAAGCCGTTCCGCAATGGGTAGCATTTGCTCTGTTAAGATGGACAATTGTAAAACGCCAGAAGGAAGATTTTTTTTGGGGATATTGAATAAGATATCGGTCCCGTTTAACTTCTGTTTGGCGGCATGCAGGACAAGGCCGTTATATTGGGCAACTAAATAGATGTCTTTGCCGTTGACCAGATCATCAGTCGCGGAAATCTGTGCGGCAATTTTATCCTTTAAAGCTGAATTTACTGTGAGAACATACCCCGAGTTCGACACAGGAGGCAAAGAAGTGCTTGTTGAAGAACCGTCTTCAAAAAAGGCTGTGGCGATATATTTTTTTCCAGTCTGTAGTAGGAGTGGGATGCTCCCCATTCCCAATGAATTTGTTTCAAATTCTGCAATAGGTGTTTGGTTTTCCTCCACTACCGTTATTTTTGCCTTTTTTCCCAAGCCGGCAGGAGTGAGGATCTTGAAGCCTGTCTTGCATAAAATATTGTTGACCAGCTCCCCGCCTTCCGGAAAAATTTGAATGCTATTTTGGTTGTTTGGATTGGGGATAATAAAACTCTTTAAGATGCGTCTTTTGTCGAGGGAAAGAAATTGCAAAGACAGGACTCCTCCCTTGAAGTCATCTTTCAGTTCAAGGGACACTGTTCCATTGTCATTTGATTTTAATCGCCCCGATTTTTCTTTGTTATTATCCTGTTGTAAGGTATAACTTATGCTGCTATTGATTAGCGGCGCTCCTTGAATGGTTTTTAAATTGATCTGGAAGATATTTTCAGTTCCGCTTTTAATAAGACTGCTTTTCGTCATTACATTATCCGATCTACCATTTGTGACGGGAATCACACGTTCATAGAAATTGGATATAGAGTCATTCTGCATCCATCTGGTAAATGATCTAATCCGGTAGGTGCCTTCTTCCAGCGTATCTGGTAAGTTGATATCCCCTATGCCGAGCCCGATTGTGATCGGAACTTTGATGCTTTTAATGATTTTATTCGTGGATGAGATCAATTCTACATTGGCAATTTTACTGATATTACTCAAATAATTAAAGGGAGCTGTGGTACAGTATAATTTAAACCAGACAGTTTCTCCGGCTGAATAGTCATTTTTATCCAAATGAAGATAGATTTTTTCCTTTATGTGCTGTTCATGGTAGGTTTCTAGCTTTGTTAGCGTTTGATCAATTTGGGCTGACGCCAAAAAGGAGAATAGGAGGCAGTTTATTAACAGCAGTATTTTAGCGTACATATGACTAATGTTTTATGAAAATTAGAAAATATTTTTCCTTTAATCAATTTATAAATCAAAATATTAGTCTCATTTTAAACGATCTTTTACCTTGAAATTAGCATAAAAAAAATATCTTTGTGTTATGAATATCCTAATAATCGGTTCCGGAGGCCGTGAATCAGCCTTCGCCTATAAGTTGTCGAAAAGCCCACGTTTAGATCAATTATTTATTGCCCCAGGAAATGCTGGAACGGGTGTATATGGTCAGAATGTCAATATTAAAGTGACTGACTTTGCTGCTATTGCCACGTTCGTTTTGGAAAATAACGTGCAAATGGTGCTGGTTGGTCCAGAGGAACCTTTGGTAAAAGGTATTCATGATTACTTCTTAAATCGGGAAGATTTAAAGCATATCCCTGTAATAGGGCCACAACAAGAGGGCGCTCAATTGGAGGGTTCAAAAGATTTTTCAAAGCAATTTATGGATCGCCATGGCGTGCCTACAGCTGCATCGAGATCGTTCGATGTGAGCTCTCTAGAAGATGGATTGGCTTACCTTGAAACCCAAAAATTGCCGATCGTGCTTAAAGCCGATGGTTTAGCTGCAGGTAAAGGGGTATTGATCTGCGAGACATTGGAGGATGCCAAGACTGAGCTAAAGGCGATGATCGCAGATTCCAAATTTGGAGAAGCAAGCCGGGTTGTGGTTGTTGAAGAATTTTTAAAAGGAATTGAATTATCCGTTTTTGTTTTGACCGATGGCAATTCATATAAAGTACTTCCTTCTGCCAAAGATTACAAACGCATCGGAGAGGGCGATACAGGGCTCAATACGGGCGGTATGGGATCGATATCTCCAGTGCCTTTTGCTGACGAGACTTTTTTGAATAAAGTAGAAGAGCGTATTATCCGACCAACGGTTGAAGGGTTGAAAAAGGATGGCATCCCGTACAAAGGATTTATTTTTATAGGATTGATGAATGTAGAAGGCGAGCCTTATGTCATCGAGTATAATGTGCGTATGGGGGATCCGGAGACTGAGTCTGTATTGCCACGAATTGAATCGGATTTATTGGATTTACTGGAGGGTGTGGCTCAGGGTAATTTGGATCAACGTTCGTATACGGTATCTTCCAAGACAGCTGTTACTGTCATGTTGGTTGCTGGAGGTTATCCTGGAGATTATGAATCTGAAAAAGAGATCGCCAATATTGAAAACGTCAAAGAATCCATCGTATTTCAAGCGGGTACGAAGGAGGTTGATGGTAAGATTGTGACTGCGGGAGGACGCGTAATTGCTGTGACGACATTGCAAGATACGTTGTTCGATGCCCTTCAACAGGCAACAGCAGATGCCGGAAGGATATATTTTGAAGGTAAATACTTCAGAAGGGATATCGGTTTCGACCTTATTTAAAAAATATTTAAAATTATTTTTGGAATACTGATTTTAAGGCCTATATTTGCAACTCCAAAAACAGCAATGTTCTTGGAGTTGTATAAAATGGCCCGTTCGTCTAGGGGTTAGGACGCAAGATTTTCATTCTTGAAACAGGGGTTCGATTCCCCTACGGGCTACACATCTAAAAGTCAAAACATAAAAAAGCCTGCAAATTAAACATTTGCAGGCTTTTTTGTTTTTCAGTATCTACAAAACTTACACGAATTCCCAAGAAAAAAGTGAGTCATTCAGTGAGTCATTTTCGCTCATTTGCTTACTCACTGAGATGTATTTAACATTCTTATAATCAAGTTGTTTGAAAATTAAACATCTTGATCCGTTTTAGTTGCAAGGCTACATTTGCATCTGCTTTCATTGTTTTTTCAATGGCGATGCAGAGCCTTTCCCGAAAGTCGGGAAAGGGTTTCTTTCACTTAAATGATGTTGTCATGAGTACAAATTATTCCTTGCTCTTCTACTTGAAGAAACCAAAAAATTACGTTAGTGGTCCCAAGCCGATCTACATGCGGATTACCGTAGATGGTGTCCAAAAAGAAGTCTCCACTGGACGGGAATGTGATCCGCCAAAATGGAACTCCAAAGCCAACCGGGTGAAAGGCACGACTGAAGCTGTAAAGACGCTGAACAGCTATCTTGATACCCTCGTAACTAAAATAAGTACGATCCATACCGCTATGACGGCTGCCGCAGAGGAAATCACAGCGGAATCGATCAAACTTAAGTATCAGGGAAAGGATATCAAACGTAAAAATTTCTTGGATGTGTTCAGGGAGCATAATATGCAGATGGAAGCACTTTTGGGCAATGGATTCAAGCCCAATACGCTCAAAGGGTATAAGACCTCTTTATTACATATTTGTGGATACCTTGAGAAAGAATACAGGTCGCAGGATATTGACACGAGAAAGATTGACCATGCTTTTGTCACAGGGTACGAATTCTTTCTGCGAGCAACAATGGGCTGTTCAGCTGTGTCGGCAGCAAAATACATGAAACATCTTCGTAAGATCATCAAGATCTGTATTTCGCATAGATGGATAACGGACGATCCATTTGCTTTTTATAAGATTAAGGCGAAGGCGAAAGAGAAGGAGTTTCTGACGGATGCAGAACTAAGGAGGATAGAGGAAAAGTTGTTCAAGATACCAAGATTAGCGCATGTGCGTGATATCTTTGTCTTTTGTTGCTACACAGGACTTTCCTATGCGGATGTGAAGAAACTAAAATGGACCGATATTGCCGAGGGTGTGGACGGAAAACTCTGGATATTTACCAGTAGGGAGAAAACCGAAACCTCATCGAATATTCCACTGCTTCTCAAGGCACTTGAGATCATTGAACGTTATCGTGATTATCCACCATGTGTGACAAAGGATATGGTACTTCCTGTGCTGAGTAATCAGAAAATGAACAGTTATCTAAAGGAAATCGCTGATCTGTGCGAGATCACAAAAGAGTTGACCTTTCACAAGTCACGCCATACCTTCGCCACGTCTGTGACGCTTGCCAATAGTGTTCCTATTGAAACAGTTTCAAAAATGCTTGGACATACGGATATCAAAACTACGCAGCATTATGCGAAGTTATTGGACAATAGGGTTGCGGTGGACATGGACAGACTGGAAAGAAAGATCGAGAATAAACCTGCGCCAACCAAAACGGCTAAAGTGGCAGAGGTATGCGCTCCTCAGTCTTTTACCTTTTTAAGAACGGGTCATAGAGATAGAAATATCGCATAAATCGTACTGGAAGCAATGTGACGAACATTGCTTCTTTTCTTATACCTCCAATAAAATCCCAATCCAAAAGATAATTGGAATATTGATCTGGTCTATAAATAACCTGTACAGGTATATCTGCTTATACAGTCAGTCTTTCGGGAAAACTGTTCACTTTATCAACCATGTCGCTGCTGGAGCTACTAGATCTTATCAGGAACTTTTTTTGGAGATATATTTAGCACCTGTTTAAATTTTGTTCAATAAATGTTTTATTGTGGACGACTTGACGTTTGCTATAAGACCATAATTCCGGGCCAGTCTACCAACGCTGGCAACCGGGCAAGGGTCCTTCTGGTAATTCATCTTTTATGGACAGGCTGAAAATCCTATAAGGTAACGGATAGACAGCTAATATACCTGCTCTTACCGATCCCAACAGATCAGGGGGAGGCCGGACTGAAACCAACTATCAAGTATGCACCAGGCGTAGATAAAACGATCAAAATACATTCCATAGGTATAATCGCGTTATGTACCATCTTGCAATGGGCTAAGTGCGTAGTAAGTGCGCTGGAAGTACGCTATTAACGCACTTACTACGCACTCTCTACGCTTAGGTAACGCTTTATTGGCGCTTCATTTACGCTTGATGCTCCTTCTATCCCCAGTGTAAAGTAAGAACTGTATTAGACCTTTTGTACACCTTTTTCGGGAATGGACAATAGGCTAGCCAGATTATTCAATCGAATAATTCCAGTTTCCTAACACACTGGGTATCTTCCAAGATTCAGCCTTAGTCTTGTAGTTGCTAAAGTGTCCTTTATCCCATTTGGTGATATGGTAGCCCCTACAAAACTTACAATAATAAGCCCTTTTACAAGCGTCCTTACCCATCCGGTGTTTGATCCGTTTGCCATCCAGTTTGTTCCGAACGCGTGATTTGAACTTAAAATTAAGCATTATCCATTGTGCTTCGATTAAAGAAAGAAATCCAATTTTACCAGTAGCACGGCATTTCCAGCTATTTACCTTTGCTTTTTCCATAATCTATCTTTTAAAGTTTATCTATTATTGTATTACTCCTTTTCTATGGGCACCTGCAACATGACCCATTCCCGGATATGCCTGGCAATCTTATCAGACACCTCAAAATCATACCGGCCTTCAAACGGTATTTTAAGTACAATGCGCAACCGGCCACGCTTCAACCCGTAGCAAGCCCTGATCATATCCAGCGGTATCGCCTTATCCCTGTCTATCTTCTGTACAAAACCCCGAGTGCTATTTACAACTTCCTTTAGGCTGCGCTGTTCGCCACAGGTCAGACTTTCGTCCATCGCGTTTTTCAGATAAAGACTGACCATACTATTTTTAAACGTAAAAATCCCTAAATCTTTGTACAGTATCTTTTGGGAAAGGATCTTATTATTGAGCAGGAATACCTCCTGCTCCGGATCTATCGCTTTTATTAGCGGCAGGTCGATTTCCTCCATGGAATCAATATCTTTATCACTAGACTCCGTTTCCAGAACTTCCTTCACCTCTTTCAGATCAGGGGAAAACAGATTAACCTGCTTCTCCAGATCCTTAATTTTTAACTGCTGCTGATGGTTTACTTCCTTAAGTTCAACAATTTGCTTTTTTTGCTTTTGATGAATAGCCACATAGAAATACACCGTGTAGCACATATTCAAGACCAGAATACCACTAAATATGACCATTAAAGGAAATAACAGCCATTCATCCTTAGCCAGTGTATCGGGACCGATAATCCAGAACAAAAAAATTGTGGGCAATACACAGCAAAAAAAGAACTGTGTACCTATACGTTTCTGCGGAACGTATAACCAATTCTGCTTTTTGTCCAGGAGCGCAATGACCAAACGTATATACAGGAAAGTAATAGCCGCCATCAATGCAAAAAATAGATAGCTTGTGATGATCGGCCAGTCTGTAAGCCAGTCCGCTAAAGCCCCCTGATAGCCCAGATACCAGCAAACATCGCCGAAGGCGCAAGACGCGATCAATAGCCAGATCACATCCGGATAATTTACAGCCAATACCTCCGTATCTTGATATTTGTCCTGCTCTATGCTTTTCATATACTCCGATCATATTTTAACAAACGCTATCCAAACATACATGCGCGTCAAGTTTGTTTGCTTCTTCCTCCTTCAGGTAGCGTCAACGTTATTAAATTAAATTACTTTTCTACATACAATGGCTCATCTGGGCATATATGGCTAGATATCTGCTGAAGAGCTCCTGTTAAAATTTTACCTTTATGAATAAATTTTTGTTATATAAATTTAGCCAATTATTTTTTAAACAACGTTTCCAGCGCCAAAATCACCTCTTTTATGTCGCTATTTCATCTAAATAATTACCCTACTGGACGAAAATTTAAAGCTTTATTGTTTGAAATGCATTCTTCGTTGTTCCGAAATCAGCCTTCGCTGTAAAAAATCGGTCTTCGTTGAAATTAAGGCGGTATTCAGCAAAAATTCCCTGTCGTTATGGGTATTTTTGAAAAGTAATAGTTCACTGATTATAAACCCCTGGATCATGAGGACGATAAAGAAAATACCTTTCCCATTCAGCCGCAATTACATATTTACTGCGATAGCTATGCTGGTCACTTTATATGGACTTTTTATGGCCTCGACACCATCCCAGCACGTATACAGCATCGGTATCCTGGTCGTGCTGATTCCTTTTTTAGAGATCCGTAATCAGGAGCGTGTGATGCAGCTTTTCTCTGTTTTTTTTGTCTGCGTCCTGATCAGCAGCATTGCGCTATTTGACCGGCTCCCTTATCAATTATTGATCAGTTCCCAGCCGTCTTGGACAGCCTTGAAAAAGGGGATCCCAATAGCATTCGTCATCTGTGTATTGGCACATCTATTTTTTTGGAAGAAGATAGGCCTGATCAAACTATATGGCATCCAATTTCCGATTATGATCATTGCCTGTATCTGGTATATGCGCATGCTGCTGATCCTTGGCAACTGCCAGCATACACCGGACGCCAAGAATGTGCAGATTACGGCCGTAGTCGTTCAGAAATGTCCAGTGTGCTGTGATATTCATGAGCTCTTGCTTTCCTTTACCTATGAAGGACGGCAGTATCAGATGCCGATGGACGTACACCCTAAACTGTATGAAAATGCGAAAGAAGGCGATAAGCTCAATCTCCATCTGCATCCCGGGGTCTATGGCTGGCCCTGGTATCATAAAGATATCAAAAGGAGGTACAGATGATCGTAAGTTTACAAAAGCTGACAATGCTCATAGAAGCCATAGTCCATCTGGATAACGAGGATATCCCAGCGTATTTGTGTGAAATCACAGAGGTCTGCAATAACAATTTTGCGCTTGCGTTGCAGGCGCACCGGGAGATTATCAAAGTTGATAATGCCCGTCAGGCCATACGGCTATACCACACGCAATTATTGCGGCTGCACTCTTTACTGAATAACTTCTGTAAAGAGTGTAAAATTGAAAATGCTACAGCACTATTTGCCCTGGAAGAATTACTTGGGCGAATCGAACATCTATTTAAAAAAGATATTGATCCCTGTACGCCGCTGCCGGAGCATTATTACCTCAGGCTGCATGAATATGTATATGTAAATATGCCCTCTATCCTTGATAAACTCGCTCAAAAAAACATACCACAGGTCTATCTTGGTGAAATCCTCTCAGCTATGGACAGCCTATTTGAAAACGGTAAGATTCCCTATATTCAATACAGGCATCAGGATTACCTGCCCAAAATGGTCGAATCACTGCGCCAATTGGCCGACGACAAACGCCAGGGTAAAAACTGGCATTATCGTTTTTTGGTTCTGATGGTCAACCTGAATTTTAACCATATGGGATTTTTCAACCGATGGAAAGAACTGTACACTTCAGACCCTTCATTTATGGATGCCCTGTCACGCTTTCCAAAACACTTCTCCTGTATCCCGGACTTCGCGTATGATAGCAACCGTAGGAGCCTGCTGAAGTTGATGCGCGAGTACATGGAGGATGAAAATATCTCCCCGTCTGAAACAATGCAGAATTATCCCCAACAGTTTATTCAGAGCAATTTCAATGGCAAAGAGCTCAAACTTTGGATGCATATATCTGTTAAGGCGAATATTATGTGGTCGTCGGAGAAAAAAGAAGTTGCGGAGGTGTTTTCCAGGCTTGTCAAAACACGGGAAGGGACCTTACTTTCTGCCCATAGCCTGACCAGGATGGACAAAAGCACCGAGTTTCATACTGCTCTCCGTATCCGTAAAGTATTGAATACGATGCTCGCCGAACTGAATAGACAGTTCCCGGAATTAAAGTAAGTAAAATACAGAAATTTTTAAAAACAGGGGGTATGCCATCGCTACACCCCCTCAGCAAGTTTATTCTACCGATCAAAAACAGCCATAGCTACACCCAAATCGACTGTTTTACCAAGAATCCGCTCCCTAATTTTTTACCACATATTACCCCTTCACTACATCCCAGTCTTTGTTTAAACCATATAGAGACAGGTAATTTTTCCAAATCAACCATTTCGTTACACCTGCGCCGGCCTGTTTTCCATACTACCTTTGTTTTACAGCGTACGAGAAAGTAGAAGCTGACGCTCAGGCGGGCCGCTGTACCAGATGGAGGGGACAGGTACGGCGCCCTGTTTTTAAAGAAATAATAAAACCCCAACCGAAAATAATAAAACAGCGGAGAAAAATAATAAATGCCACGGCACAAATAATTAAGGCTATGGAAGCAAATAAAACAACTAGCATGATATATAAAATCCTTCGGGCGGTAATGATCCTTTTTTGGATCTATGTCGGCATGGATAAGATCTGGCAACTGGGAGCCTTTCGGATCGCCCTGGAGCAACAGCCTGTTATCAGTTTTCTGGCTCCGATACTCTTTTGGCTACTTCCGCTCATGGAAATCGGTATAGGAGTATTACTAGCTTTGCCACCAGCGAGACTACGCTCCCTGGGATGGAGAGCTTCTAACGTATTAATTATCGTTTTTACGATCTATATCGGTCTGGGGGTATTGGATGTCTATGCACAGAAACCCTGTATGTGTACCAGCTTTCTCAGCCATATCTCCTGGCCCGCGCATCTATTGATAAATATCACAGTTCTTGGCCTTTCCATAACTGGGTGGGCATTGCACCGCACTGCTGTCAAAGACCAAGAGCGTACATTAACGGGTAAAACAAACATAGCACTATTCCTGATAGGCTTTCTAGCAATAGGAGCAATTACATACGAAAGCACACACTTCAAGCGGACAAATGACAAGTGGTACACACCGGACAGCATTTACGACGATCAAGCGCCCAACACTGTCAGCGGCAATTCAAAAGGCTTGCTGGCATCCACATACGACCGGTACGCAGGACCGTACCGGCAATTATTTACCAAAAGTTTGCAGGCCAGCACTATCACTGATCAATTACTGGCCTACAGTACAGAAAGGAGGGTAGCAACATGCTAACCAAATTTTTAAACAATTATGGCTACATGATATTAGGAGGAGCCATGATTATCGGATTCTCAGCATTCAAAGGTGCTGAGGCTTATGCAGGAAAAAGTTTAGCTCCTGTAACTGTTTATTTCAACGGAGATCCATTGAATGCCTCTCAGGTTGCTGATGAGTCACGCTGGACGACTACGCCAAATGGGCATAGCTGTAATCCGACGGACAACAAAGCCTGTTCGCTTCCGATTGACAACACCGACCTGAGCGGATCGGCTTTAGATCCGGCAAAAATTTCATTGGATGCAACACCCGGTGATGCTGGCGCTGCTTCAGGTTATATTCCCGAGCGTACCGGAGGGGCGAGTTCGACTCCTTTCAATCCGGTGAACCGAAATTAAACAGTTCCCCAAAACACCAAAGCCTCCCTATATGGGAGGCTTTGGTTGTTCCATTAAAGTGGGTTTTGTTCCATCCCGGTCACCCGGATGATATCATCAGGCAGTGGTAGCGCATAACGGTTTGCGTTAGGCTGTAGAATATATTCCTTCCCGTCCAGAAACCGCCTTTGAACAATATTTGCTCCTTCGAGATTCAACCTCTTGATATCTATCCATCGCAGGCCCCTAAAGATCAGCTCTTTTCGTCGCTCCCTTAATATCAGATCGAGTACATCCTTTTTGATGGTCAACTGATAAGGCTCAAAAGTTCCGGCTTTATATCGTGTAGCTAATAGCCTATTGAGATCGGCCTGTGCTTCCGCCAGCTTGCCTGCACGCGCCAGACATTCCGCACGGATGAGATACATTTCATCTATCGCAATACCTCCAAATGGGGATACCGTTTCCCATGCATTGGATGCCACGGCATAATTTCCCTTAAAAGCCTTATAACCGTTCACTCCCGATTTAAAATAAGCCTGTTTTCTCAGATCATCCGCATCAAAAGAACGGTACAATACGGTATCCATCTGTGCTATCCGGATCAACGGTGTTCCATTGGAAGTCTGTTCATAATACGCAACGATCTCCTTATTGTAGCGCAAAAAGGGATTTGTGCCCGTCAGATTGACCTCAGCAGGTTTATTAAAATCCATCAGGTCATCATTGATCTGGAGCATTTTATCCGCATAATAATAAGCCGAATCATATTTCGCCATGGATAGGTAAGCCCGGCCCAATAAACCATAAGCAGCGGCTTTTGATGGACGCATGACATGCGTACCCGTTTGCGGTAAAAATTCCGCAGCATTGCGCAGATCCTTGATGAGTGTATTATAACATGCCAATACCGAAGAACGTTTTGACTTTTCGTTCATATCCGAGGAGCCACGCAGCACAATGCCCAGATCTGACGCAGCTGTTGTACTTTGATAAGCCTTCGCATAATTCCACAGTAAGGAAAGGTACTGATTGGATTTCCCAAAGAGCGCTGTGCCTTTGATCCGATCGTAGTCTCCCGCATTCAGCGCTGTCCGCTGGATCTTGTTCAAACGTTCCAATACCAGATTACAGATATAAACAGGTCCATAGCCCGCCGACCAGTCGTTGCTAAAATTATACAGATTATTCCGCCATGTATAATTTAACCGGTCCATATCCGTCTGCATAGCTAAAACCGATGGTTCCAAAAAATAATCATCTGCGGAGATCTCCCCCATGGAGCCTATCCCCCGATTCATCTTTGAGCTATTATCCAATAATTTTTGCAGGTCTTCCAGGTTTTTGGGGATCACCAATCCATCGTTTGATTGTACATCCAGATATTTGTTACAGGAACCGTGCAGCATGAGTATGCCAATGATACCCAGTATGATTAACAGGCCTTTATTTATCTTTTTCATCTGTATATAATTTGTTTTTTAACGATGATGAAGCTATCAGATTTATTCGTCCCACTGTGTGGTTTGAAAAATCATGATGGTTTCATTTTATTTCTATCTAATATTCCAGTTGTATTCCCAGTGAAAACTGCTTTGACGGACGAAGTCTATAGGCAAATTCAGGATCAATCTTTTCTTTATTGGCACGCCATATCATCCCCAGATTGCTCGCATTAGCAAACAGACGCAGATTCAGTTCCTTTGCGCGTAGTTTATACCGCTTTCTCCAGCTGAGATTGATGTATTCCAGCCGCAGGTGGTCTCCCTTCAGTACATTGATACTTGCCCGTGCATAAAATGCATCCGCATCGGTCGATACCGGGTAATTCATGGCCGGAACATTGGTCACCTTTTCATCGCCCGGCTTTAACCAGCGCTGCTCAAAATCAGGATAGGCTATCCCGGACTGAAACAGGTTATAGTAACTGGTCGTTGGCTTATTAAAATAATAACCACCTTTATAGCTCACATTGACCGAAAGATCAAAATCACGGTACGAAAAGGTATTGATCAGATTCCCAAAAGAGGTCGGTTTGGCGGGTCCGATATAGGTGATCGTCTCGTTGCCCATTGGGTTCATCGAAGCCGATCTAAATATGGCGGTATAATCTGAACTTGCCTGGCCATTCAACAATCCCTGTGGCATCCCCTGATTATTCAGCCCCATCCAGGTGTACGCCGCAAGGGCATTCAGCGGAAGGCCAACTACGGGATTGATCCGGTTGCCATCAGCCAGAAAATACACCAGGCCTTCATTCAGATTGCTGTAGTAAGCAGTCGTCTTATTTTTATTGATGCCCAACAAAAGATTACTGCTCCACCTGAATGGGCCGGCCGTATTGATCGAATTCAGTTTGATATCCCAGCCGCTGCCCTGCATCTCAGCCATATTCTTGACGACCGTTCCGCTATTTCCCCATGTCGTGTAATCGTATGCAGTCTGGCCGTAAAGGTCTTTTCCATATTTCCGGTAATGATCGACCGACCCCGATAAACGGCCTTTTAATACGGAGAAATCGGCACCAAAGTTTAGCATTCCTACTTTCTCCCAGCGCAGTGATGGATCATTCAGGTTTGAAATCCCCAACATGGGATACAGGGTATATGGATCTGTCCCACTTCCGGCAATGGGCTCCGGAGTCTTGCGGAGATCGACATTGCCACTATACCCGTACGTAACCCTTAGCTTGAGCTGGTCTACCCACTTCATTTTAAAAAACTCCTCACGGTTTATTTGCCAGGAAGCACCCACGGACCATAGGGGCGACCATTTGTCATTGGTGGTTGCCCCAAAGATATTGGCGCCATCTTTTCTAATGCTTGCAGACAGGCCGTATTTATCACGGTACAGGTCAGTCCAGTTGCTGTATATGGAAACAAAACGATTTGTCGTTTTTGTAAACATCGGGGCACCGACGATATTTAGATATAGATTGTCAGGTACCGTGGGGAACGTTGTCAGGTAATCCACAGGCACTGAAGTGAGCGGCACTTCATTATAGCCATACGCGATATTTGAACTTCCCGACAGCTGATTTTCCCGGGCCTCTGCACCGACTATACCCTGAAGACGATGCTGGCCAAAGGTTTTGTTAAAATCCAGCTGTGTCCTTGCTGTGTACGACCTGCCCTGCTGCTGGTCCAGCGCACGGATAGCGCCCATGGGTACATTATACTTGCGCTGCCCGCTTACCGGATCAACAGTCATAAACTGATTGATTTTTAAGCGCGTAAAATAACTATCCTTTTCATGTAGCCTTTCATTCTCCGCACGCTGATTCTGCCATTGAAAGCCAACATTGGCACTCAAAAAGTCAAACACCTGATAGCGCAAATTGATTGTTGCAAATAACTCGTTCAGATTATTAGTCTTCCGGTCCTGTTTGTAATCCTGTAAAGGATAGTATCCCCAGTCCAGGTATCCATCTGCATAATGCTGGTCGAGGTAAGCCTTGTTATACATGCTTTCAAAAGGCACTTCTTCCCCTTTCTCATCTCTAAAATAAAGATACGGCACAGATTTCCCCACAATGTTAAAAGCTGAAAAATCAGGTTTTCCGGAGCGGTCAAGCTGTTGGGTAAAATTTACCGTGAGATCCAGTTGGAGTTTTTCCACCGGTCTATAGCTGTTGGACAGGAGCAGGTTTATTTTTCGCGACCGGGCGTCCAGATCTGTCCGGTCTGTCGTATAGCCTACGCCCAATCCATAAGCGTTTGAGTTGCTTCCCCCACCAATATGTAGGGAAAGCTGATTGGAAAAAGCCGTACCGTAAAAGTTATCAGAAAAATTGCGACGGCCATCCTGACCGGCAAGCCAGTCAATCGTACGCGCCGAATCGGCCTCCGTAACGAGTCCCTTTTTTCTACCACCCAGCAGGTTGATGACCGGAGTCATCGCATAATAGGGTAGATAGTTGAGGAAAGTATCATAATAGCCACCGTCAAACAACATGCGTTCTACTTCGATAAAATCCCGGGAAGATGGCTGGTAGAGCTGATTCAGGTCAGGCTTCTGTTTGATGACCGATGTATTGCTGAACGAGATCTTCGTCGCTTGAGCCGATCTGAGCGTCCCTTTTTTGGAAGTCATCACGATCACCCCATTGCCTGCCCTGGCTCCCCAGATGGCACTTGCGGCGGCATCTTTCAATATGGAAACAGATTCAATGTTATTTGGGTCTATATTGCCGATGGCCCCTTCATAGATAAAGCCATCCAGGACGACCAGTGGATCAAGATTTCCATTTATTGTACTCAGGCCCCGGACTGAAAAATTCAGTTTCTGCAGGTCGGGGTTATTGATCGGCTGGTTATCAAAACGTATGCCAGCGGTTACGTTGTTCAGGCGCTGGAGCACATTTAACCCCGTCTGCTGACCCAGCAATTCACTGGAAACAACTTCGACAGCCCCTGTGATATCGCGCGCTTTTACGGTCTGGTAACCCGTACTGACCAGCGCCTCTTGCAGGTAGTTAACCTGCCTGTCCAAAAACAGAGGTCTTTCACGATCAAAGAAGCTTACCGCCAACTTTTTCTCGATAAACCCCACACTGGAGAATACCAGTGAATCTTTCAAACTCTGCACCCTTATCGTAAATTTTCCATCCGAGCTGCTGCGACTCAGCGTACCCTTTCCCATCAGCCGGACAGTTACTCCCCCGAGCGCCTGTTTATTTTCACCCGAATAGACCTGACCTGAGATCAGCAAGTTATCTTGCTGACCGTAGCATAAAAAAGGACAACAGAGTATAAGGGTTATTAAATAGCATATTTTCATAATAATAGATCTTAAGGATTAATGGATACGGCTGATATAGGGATATTCCTTTTCCTGCTGCTGCAGGGTTAGACGGATGCCCTTACTGGCCAAAAAACTCAGCTTCTCTTCCACAGGCATCCTTTCAAAACCCACTGGAAAAGAGAGGTCGATCTGCATGTCTGCATTCCTGTTATAGGAAACCGGCAGGTCAACATAGTGATGCAATAGGCTGAGCAAGGTTATCAAGGGAAAGTTCCGAAAGGAAATTGGACCTTCCTCGGGTTTTACATTGACCAAATGCATACCGCCTTTGGATTTCAAATCCGAAATATTGTCCAAAATTTCGATTTTGTAACAGGATACCGGGCCTCTTTTCCTCTCTATAGTGAGGTGGAAGTAATCTTTAAAAGCTTGCTGAAAATAGCGCTCAGCCCTGCCGGGCGAGATTGTATCTGCTACAAAGAGCTGATAGCTGTATTTGTACTGGCGGAGCGAACCGCCCAGTATCATTTGTTGGATCTTATACTTTAACCCCTCTTCAAACACATAGTCGGTACTTTCAAAACCTTTCAATTCATTTTTAAAAGCAATTCTTAGCATAAAATTGAAGGCCGCATTAACCATTTGATAGTTGGACTTATCATTCTTATAGGCGACGTTCGGATAAGTTGGTAGATAGTCGGGTAAATAGCCAGTTATAGCGGACAGGAATTTAACACCTGTTGTATCAAAGATCGGTGGTGTTGCCATTCTGTTATCCTTATTCCGAAATTCACCGCTCAGCTGTAAATCGGCATTTTTATTATGGAGAATAGCTTCGATATTTTTTATGCTGACTTCATCCGGCAATGTATTTCCTAAAAAAGTACCTTCCTGATTGATCCAGGTAATATTGGGTATGGTATTGTGGGGGAAAAGGTTTGTTAGTATCGTATCATCCAATAAGGTCAACAGTTTGATTTCAAAATTGTACTTTTCCTTGTATCGATCCAATACAAGCTTAATCCGGCGGGGTGTATCCTTGTTTCTTTTGCTATTTACCAATACTACTGTTAGTTCTTTTGGGTACCGCTTTTGGATTCCCTCCATGTGTGGAATATTTTCGATACAGCTCGGACAGGTGGTTGCCCAAAAATCGAGTAAGATCAGCTTCCCTTTCAGATCAGAGAACTTGATTGTTTTTTTCTTCCCATTGAAATAATTCAATTCGAGCGACTGGTTCCATACAACCTCAGGTATCTTATCACCCGGCTTTAAACCAACAAGATGGGAGAGCCCATCCGCCCCGCTATCCTTGCGGGGCGTCTGAGCCGATAAACTAAACATAGAAACTAAACATAAAAACAAGCATGTCAATACCATGCGATAGGCACGCTTATAATCCGCATCGAATAAAAGACATTTTAAAGCCCGCTGAACAACTGAACCTATCAATCCAAGCAAAGTATTGATTCGAAATACCAAAGCCTTACAGATCGACTTAAAATACCTTAAAACAGATTGTTCAGATTCCACTCCATAAGTCAATCTAGCATCTCCCACCTGCTGAAAAGCTTGCTTTTGTTGTGTGGGTCTTGTGCAATTGTTTAGTTGTCCTTGTGTATAACAAGGGCTTAGCAAGGGTGAACCTAGGGTCGCGCTATAGTCAAGCTTGTGTGTTTCTTGTGCCAAGCTATAGTCGACCATCTTTTGAGCAATTCCTGCCGAATTTTTACATTTCATCGGATTTTCATCGGGTCGGCATTGGGTTTTGATCGATGTAGCCCGATGAGATCCCGATGAAAACTCAAGGCCGACTGCATGAAAGGCCGAAGTTGGGGCGAAGTTGATCAGGCAAAAGCCCAAACAAGACGATGCCTCTCCGGCTCGTCGACTGACCGTTGGCTCGGCTTCGAGACTTCTTCGGGACATGGTCGAGACAGGCTTGGCACTTCTTCGGCTCGGCTTCGGCAGGGCTTCGAGTACGCTTCGACTCCTACCCGAAGCGTACTCGAACAGCAGTCGAAGCGTTCCCGAAGAAGAGTCGACGCTGGTACGACGCAGTGTCGAACGATCCTCAAACAAAACCCGAAGGATGCCCGAAGAATCTGCTTTTTCTAGAAGATTCTGAGCGCTAATTTTACAGCGCTTTTTTAGCAAGGTCGAACTACCTTTAAAGTACGTTTTTCCTTGTCCAATTTTCTTACGCAATAATTGCGTAAATAGTACTATATCTGTGCTTAAGTAGTGCTTCACAGGTACTTGAAATATATAAGTTATATAGCCCCTTAAAAAGGCTAAAAATTTCAGGGTATTCATCATTTAGTTGGTTAGTAGTTACTTCGATAACCGGCTGAAAAATTCCACGACTTTTTTGCTCAACTCCATTTCTTTTCCGATGCGCTCTTTATCTTCTGCTGACAGCTGCATTTTACGCAGGTCTATATAGCGATAATTGGCGACATTGTAGGCGATCAATACGCGATACAATGCAGTTGCAAATTCCTGCATTTCCTCATCTTTCAGGAGCCTATTCTCTCCTGCGCCACCATCAAGATACGTGCTCAATAGCTGTAGTATATTAGCAGATACAGTCTCTAACGCATAGTGATTCCAGAATGCCTCAATCTCCTTTATAGGGTCATAATCGACCTTATGGACATCATAAATCATCTGGTCAAAAGCAAATTGTAGCGCTAAAATCCTGTTCATTTTTCAGTAAGTCAATCGTAACCGAAAGCACATAGCATCCCCTCTCCGATCGCAATCAGTTTTTTATTGGGAGCCTGATGTCACTCAGTTCACATTAGTAATAATTAATTCATTCTGGGAGTCAGAGCGCGTTTGAATGAGGGGGCACAAGGTGTATAATATTGGCGATACGCGATCCATGGCAAAGAGAATCCAAATCCTATTTGGCCACACCAGCCGAGCTACTCGGGGGCAGTGATGATGTTTTTTGATTGTTGTTTTTTGTTCATACTCATAAATTGATTTTATAATTTATGAGTCTCTTGGGTTTAGTGCACTATAGCAGGCCACTACCAACCGTACTGTCAGCTTCCGACGGCTTTGGAACGGTAACGATAGGGCCCACACGCTATAGCATATATCAAATATATATAAAATATCGTAATGGGCATTAAACCTATCGCCTCGTCCAATTGAAATGTCGGAATTCACAGTCGAGACTCTTCTAGTCTAATACCTAAACTTAATAAAAAATTAAGATTCAACACAAATATAATC
>JALAGS010000201.1 GCA_022712315.1 Sphingobacterium sp.
AATTCGCGGTCGATAAGAGATAAAATCTGACTAAAAACATTTAAATTTATCATGGCGGTGTGTTATAATTTTGAAAATTTAAATATAGCAACTTTGCTATATCCAAACACCGCCACTTTTTAAACGTTTAGGACGCAAGTGTAGTGATTTATATTTATTGTTCATACTTTTTGAATTGCGATAATATTTTTTTAAATCCAATAATAGTAGGAACTTGGACTTTGATACGATCCTATTTGCTATCAATTTAAGAAAAGTGTCGTTAACAGTGTTTTAAGTTTTTCTTTCTTGTTATATAAGGTAATGTTTCCTTCATCAAAAGTTAATATGTGAAAATTATTTTTGATCTGAATGAAGCGATTGTTCTTGCGGTAGTTCCCTTAAGGATAACCGAGGAAGGACAACCATAAATCTTATGAAAGAATAATATGCAAATTTTCTGCAACATGATCCCTCTCTTAGGGGAAACCGACCTTAGCACCGGACTTCTTATTGTTTTCGCCCTTTGTTTATTTGCCGTTGTGGCCTTTGAATTTGTCAATGGCTTTCATGATACCGCTAATGCTGTTGCAACGGTAATTTATACCAAAGCACTTAAACCAATTGTAGCCATTCCTTGGTCTGGTTTTTGGAATTTTCTAGGTGTTTTTGCAGGTGGGATAGCCGTAGCTATGGGAATCCTTAAATTGGTACCACTGGATACATTAATGGCACTCCCAGTTTCTGTAGGTGCTTGCCTGGTCCTTTCCGTATTGCTAGCTGCCATTATCTGGAATTTGGGGACATGGTACTTAGGAATCCCCTGTTCGAGCTCACACACGCTGATCGGGGCCCTTATTGGCGCAGGTATCGGCTTCACCTGGTATTATGGTGGAAGTGGTGTCAATTGGCACAAGGCCGAAGAAATTGGTCTTTCTCTGATTTTGTCACCCTTGATTGGTTTTGGTCTTGCGGTAGTATTGATGCTCTTTTTAAAACATGTTGTCCGCTACAAAGCACTTTTTCACATTCCGCAGGGGGAAGATGACCGACCTCCATTTTTAGTGCGTGGCATTCTGATCCTGACCTGTACATTGGTTAGCTTTTTTCACGGCAGTAATGATGGTCAGAAAGGGGTAGGGCTCTTTATGTTGATCTTAATCGCATTTCTGCCTGCTCGTTTTGCAATAAACCATTCCGTACCAGACGCGGCTGTCATTAAAACGCTCGATCAGACGGAAATCGTGTTACAGACAATTGCTTCCAGTAATGTCGCTCAGGAAACGATGTTTGTGCAAGTCAATCAGGAGATTGAGCAGGTCAAGCTGCATTTGATGGATAAAAGTGTCACGGATAAAGCCGGGACTTTTAAATTCAGAAAAGAGGTTGAAGGTTTAGTCAAATCCATTGCTACATTGGAGAGCAATAAACAGATCAATATCAATCCTGAAAATCGCCTGGAACTCAATCGTAAGTTGGGTGAATTGAAACATCTTACGGACTTCGCCCCAATCTGGGTGATATTAACGATTTCGGTAGCACTAGGTTTGGGAACAATGATTGGTTGGAAACGTATTGTCGTAACGATTGGAGAAAAAATAGGAAATGAACATTTGAGTTATGCTCAGGGTGCGTCTAGTGAGATTGTTGCAGCGTCCACAATTGGTATCAGTACCGTATTGGGTTTGCCTGTTAGCACAACGCATGTGCTCTCCAGTGGTATTGCCGGTTCAATGGTCGCTTCCGGCGGAAAGAGCAATCTAAATAAAGGAACACTCAAAAGTATCGGTCTTGCCTGGGTACTGACTTTGCCTGTGTCGATTGGCCTTGCGTTATTATTATTTGTATTTTTCCATCTTTTTATTTAGTCAGCTGTTATCTAATAGATTTTTTGTCGCTATTGCCTTTATGGAGATGGCTATTTGACCGATTAATATATAAAACAAAAAAATGAAACAGATTCTTGTTGCCTCCGATTTTTCAACCAATGCAAGCCATGCTTTGCGTTATGCCTTGTCTTTGGCCGTTCGTTTGAATATGGAAGTTGCTGTTGTGCATGCCATACACCCGACAGAAGGGATCAACAACAGTACTTACAATGCGATCTTTATAGAAGATTATTACGCCAGAAAACGTGCTGCTTTACAAGAATGGACGGATCAGGTGGTTCAGGAAAATAAATACAATGGCCTCAAAGTGAGAACCGTTGTCGAAGTAGGTTATCTGCGAAATGTAGTCACAAAATATGTCGAATATACCGATGTTTCATTTTTGGTCATGGGAATTACCGGAGCTACAGGGATTAAAGGAATTGTAGGTAGTAATGCCAGTATGGCGGTGACTAAACTGCGTATTCCAACCTTGATCGTTCCTCCTGAAAGCAATTTATCCGCTACTCCTGTAATTACTTTGGCGACGGATTACAAAACAACAAAGTTGTCCGTCCGGGATGTCAAAGCTTTAAATCGTATTTTGAAACTTTCAGATCCAAGGAAATTGGAAATCTTGCATATTTCGGAAAAAGAACTGGATGACAAACTCGTTCGAAATGGTGAGAAAAAAATGCGCCAGTTACTTCCTAATGTTGAAATCAATTTTAATTATGTGGATGAAGACGATACACGTCCATCCCATGCGATCGTTGATTTTGTTGAGAATAACCAAACCGATATTCTTTGTCTGGTTAAGCGCAACCATAATATGATTTACCGTTTATTTGCTAGCAGTACGGTTAATGAAGTGCTGAACAGATCAGTTAAAGCGATTTTGGTCTTGCACGAATAATCTGGGTAGAAACTTTTTTTACGCTATATATTAAGCCGTTTTGGGTTTTCCAAGCGGCTTTTTTGTTGACAAATGCCGGGCAAGATCTGCTGGCTGATCAAAATTATCTACTGTATCCATACGGCATTAAAAATAAAGATATAACAATGTATCTGACGGTATTGTCAAACCGCTTAAAGCTATATACATAATTTAACTGTTTTATCTCCCAGAAAGGTAGATAAACCCTGATTGACCAACAATTTGTTGGAATCGCTAAATTGAACAAACGGTTGCGTTTTGATCGGAGTTGTCAATGCTGATAATTCTCGTTATTATCGTAAGGTTATAGTCTGTTCGTAAGTAGATTGACTAGAACTTGTTCGTTTAAAAAAATAAGAAAATTGTGAAAAAATATATATTTCTTGCAAGCATTCAGGTGTTGTCAGTGCTAGGACTATCGGCCCAAGAGACAAAGTCAAATGCACCATTGCAGCTATTGGGTACGCGGAGCTGGATCCGTGTGGACCTGAAAGATAATCAATCGAATACGGCAGGAGCAAAAGTCTTCTGGGCAAAAACGAATAAGAAACCGCAGACAGCCAATGCGGTATTGGCTGATGGGACCAAACGTTATTATATTCAACAGGTCGATCCCGAAACCACCTATTATATCTGGGTAGAATCTGCGACAGGAAAATCCTTGGCAAAAGGAAAAGCATATACGAGCAAGACCTGGCAGCTGGATAGTACCGAGCTGGATGAAGTGCAGAAAAATCCAAGCTCAAGAGCGGTGCCGTTAGGTATGGAAGTCTATTGGCAGGACGAGTTTAATGACCAATTACTTAACCGCAATAAATGGACGACCAACTATTTTTCATCGTTGAATTATCTGAATGCAAAATCCAAGGAGGAAATGCAGCATGATCATTTACCACAACCAGCTTACACCTTAAATGGATCAGCCATCAATCTGTATGTCAATGATACCATTCCAAAACGGATCTTTACAGAAGGTGGCAACCAAAAGATTTCATCTATCCAGACTTACGATTGGAAGTCCAATGAAAATCTGTTGGACAACAGCAAAGGGGGCTACTTTGAAGTGAAGGTCAGACGTAACCGCCAGGGGAATCCAAAGGGAACAAATACCGCTTTTTGGTTGATTCACCTGGACCAGATATTCGTTACTATCTTCAGGAGGGTTCCGAAGTCGACGGCATTAAAGGTATCCGTCCAAAGGGACAGCTTTTTGAAATTGACGTTTTCGAGTACATCACCGCCCAGTTTGTGATTCATGGACACGTTGACTCAAAAGGTGTATTTCAGCGTAATCTAGCTACCCATATAGCAGAAGGTTATGAGCATGTAGGACAATGGGTGACTCATGGCGTACTGTGGACACCTACAAGTATTAAACATTATATCAATGGAGACCTCATCAAAGAATATACAAATAAACATCAGATTTACGCACCAAATCACTTTTTGAATGTATTCCTTGGTGCCTATGGTTCCGAAGGGGGAGTGAATATGGAGGTCGATTATATTCGGGCGTATAACTGGCCATTAAAAGATGGCAACGAATTACCTAATCCTGATTTTGAGGGTACAGCTGGTCTTGCACCTTGGGAAGGGGAAGCGACAGTTGACGCTGGAAGCGGCGAAAAAGGAAGTCAAGCTGTCGTACTGGAACCAGGACAGAAAATAGAGCAATATGTTTATTTGGATCCCCAGCAAGATTTCAAACTAATGTATTGGGGTAAAGGTGACCAAGTTCGGGCAGATGTGGATGATGTCACTGCTGTGACCGGAGAATTGTCGAATTTAAAGACATTGGTAACTGATCAAACTAAAAAAGGCGGAAAACATGAATTAAATTTTCTTACCGATCGGGAGATTCACCCGAATAAAAAGATTGTAAGGATTGCATTTACCAATATAGGGAAGGAAAAAGCCTTTTTGGATAATATTACTTTGAAGAAAAAATAGCCTATAAGAAGCTTTTCCTAGAATCAAGATGGCTCCACGTGTATCACGCAGGAGCCTTTTTTTTTCATTTTAGGCTTTAAGTGATTGCATTTGATAGGCTGATGGAGACATATTTGTCCGTTTTTTGAAGAAATGAGAGAATGTAGAGAAGTCTGCAAAACCTAATTCAATGATGGTGGATTTGATGGGGCTGGAGCTCGAACGTAGTAGATGCTGCGCCTCCTTTATCAAGCGGTCGTGAATCAGTTTGAGCGGCTTAACCTGCATGTGTTGGCGCGTTAGCTTAGAAAGATAATTTGAGGTGACATTTAGAGCAGATGCATAATAGCTAACCCGGTGTTGCTGTTTGTAATGTTGTTCAATCAACTCGAGAAATTTACTCAGCATGGGAGGATAAGTGTATGCTGCTAAATTATCGATTTGAGGGGTTATGAAACGCTTAATTTCCTGTAAAATAGCCGCAATACGTGTTGCAATGAGTGATAATAGCGGCTGGCAACGATAGAGTTCTGTACGGATCATATTGAATTCATAGCGGAGTATCTCAAATTCGTATGGCGAGATATGGAGAATTGGATAATCTTTAAGGAGTTTTATATTGATCGAAAGGGTGTGACATAGTTTTTCAAAATTTTGCCAGGAAATTCTAATATGATAAGCAGATGTTTCTTTGAAAAAATAGAAAGAACATGACTGTCCGGGGAAAATTAGATGAATTTGATACCCCATCATATTATGTTGCCGCTGATCAATCTGACGGCTACCTCCTTTCGAATGTACTAAGATAAGAGTCACCACCTCTGTGCTTTTGATCATATGCCATGTGTGTTCCCTGATATTACTCATTCGATATAAAAAACCGTGATGTTCTACCTCTTCGCAGAATGGTGTTATGTTTTCCGCGTTAAATATAGTGGATCTGAGCACGATGTGTTTGATTTTAGTTTTCTACGATTATTATTTAGCGGCTATAAGGATATTCTTGTATCCAGTTAAACTTGCGCCGCATCAATTCAAATGCTTGTGGATCTTGTTTCACAAGTTTAATTTCTTCTGTATGGTCGTCAAAGGTTTTTGTCAGGAGAATATTTCCATCAGGGTTAATCCGATAATCAAATTCATAATTGTTTAGGGTAATTTTCTTTCCGGCTGTATCAATCACAACGCTTTCTGTTTGTGGACTATAATCCGTGTTGCGTATTAAGACTTTGTAGTTGTCAAATTCGAAAATAATAAGTCGCCAATTTTCGGGGATTGACTTGTGCTGTTTTTCGGTTTGTTCAATGCGGTAGATTCCATATAAGGGTGATTTTTTTTGATATTCAGCGATCAATTTTTGGGTGCTGAATAAGGATGTGATCTCTTGTATTGAAAAGATGATCAAAAGGACTACTTTGGCAATAAATAGACCCTTTCTTTTCCAGTTCCTATTGAATAAGGGTTGTTGGAGAGGGGGTAACTGCACAGGTTTTCCAGCAATAAAAAATGTGAACAGCGATTTTATGTAGGGAAGGAGCAGAAATATTGAAAATAGCAGGAGTGCTGTCGAGACCATTTTAACGGGGACGTCATAAAAATAATTGACGGCCATAATATTGATACTTGTCGCAACTGTAATCAGTGCGCCAATAACCATCGTCTTTCTGAAAAGTAATAAGCCTGACAATATTTCTACGAGACCAATAAGCAGGTTGTAGCCCTTGGAATAACCTATATAAGTCCATGCCAGGCCCATGGGCGAATATTCACCCAAGGGTTGCAGGAGCTGTGTTAGCCTGGGCGGTTGCATTTGCATATGGAAAACTTTGACCAGGCCATAGTTAATAAGCATAAAGGCAACATAATAACGTATCGCTGTCGTTAACCAATACAAAAGGACCGTATAGTTGGTTCTTCTTCGATCCAATATGGACCAGATAAAGGCACTGATTAACGCGATGAAGAATAGGATCAATAAGGATACCCAGGCATAGGAGGTGTCTCCGCTACCGTTGACGAAGATGCTGTGATCATAAGAATAGCGCAATATATTTTCAGAAAACCAAGGAACCAACCTTTGCATAAGATGGGTAAGCGGCTGGCTGATATAGCCATATAAAGGGTAGGTACCATTATTGAAAACAAGGATAAAAGAAAAAATAAAAACAAATGAAAATCGAAACGCCAATTTTCTAAATGCTGACCATGTTTCTGGACTGTTTTCGCTAAGAATATGCATAATTAAAGTTTACGGTATTTAAGTTAATATTTTTTTGATAAAATAGGTAGTATATTTGTTGAAATAAATAATCGATTAAATAATAAATAATCATTACAACGTATTTGAGCGGAAGTTTTTATCTTGTTCTTTAAAAAACAGGAATCATGGATAAGATCAAGCAATATTTTGACTCGCTCGTTGTCATGAGTGATACGGACTGGGAAGTATTCTCCGCTAAGCTTGTTAAGATGGAGTTTCCAAAAAAATCGCTGATTTTGGAAATTGGAAAAACGGAGCAGTACCTATCTTTTATCGAGAAAGGAATTGTACGTTTCAATATCCCGAAACTCGATTATGATTTTACTTTTGGCTTTGCGTTCGAGAACTCCTTTGTGAGCGGTTACGATTCTTTTTTGACACAGCAGCCCTCATCTTATCATCTCGAGGCAATAACCGACTGTATTCTGTGGCGGATATCTTATGCAGATCTTCACCTCGTATATGAAACGACTCAGGTGGGGAATTTTATCGGGCGGAAAGCAATTGAGGATATTTTCCTTAAAAAAATGAAACGCGAGTTTACGCTATTAGAAGATTCTGCAAAAACAAGATACCTGAATTTGATGCAGGAGCAACCTGAGCTGATTCGGAATATTCCTTTAAAATATCTTGCTTCCTATATTGGTATCAGACCACAGTCGTTAAGCCGGATCCGGAAGGAAATTTATTAACAATTGTTCATTGATAAAGGAAAGAAAGGGACTTAATTTTGAAATAAAAACATGAAACCACTCTTTGTATTGATCGTTGTCTTTGTTGTTTCCAATTTAAGCACCTTGTTGCTGAAGGGCACGGTGGATTATTTTCTTTCAGGCAAAATAGCACTGGCCGTCATGTTGCTGTTTACCTCATTGGGACATCTATTGTATACGCAGGGAATGACGCTGATGCTGCCGGAATTTATTCCATTTAAAAAGGAAGTGATCTATACAACAGGACTGTTGGAAGTCCTTGCAGCTATTGGGCTATTTGTTCCACAGGTAAGCCGCATAACCGGTATACTCTTGTTCGTGTTTTTTCTGTTGATATTGCCCACAAACATCCGTGCAAACTTGAAACATCTGAATTATGAGACGGCTACTTTCGATGGCCTCGGTCCAAACTATCTTTGGTTTCGTATTCCTTTTCAAATCTTGCTTATTGCTTGGACCTATTATTTTGTGATTCGTTAAATCAGGTTTCTTAACCAAAAGATAGCATTAAATTAATATGAGTATGTTTAGTTTTATTTAACAATTTTTTATTTTTGCTAAACTTTTAGGTTGGATAAATGAAAGAAGCAATCAAGATGGTCGTATTTGACATGGCAGGTACGACAGTGAACGAAAATAATATTGTCTATAAGACACTTAGAAATGCGATAAATACGGTAGGAGGTTATGAACTTACATTAACGGAAGTACTGGCGCATGGTGCAGGTAAGGAAAAGTTGCAAGCGATCAAAACAGTGCTAAAAAATAGCCTGAATCTTGTTGATGATGAATTAGCACAGCGCATGTTTACTTTGTTTTTAGCGGAGCTGGAACATGCTTATGAAGTGGAAGAAATTTACCCTAATGCTAATGCAGAGGAGCTTTTTGCTATCTTGAAAGACCATGATATCTTACGTGTGCTTAATACGGGATATGACCGAAAAACTGCAGAGTCGCTTTTAGAAAAGCTTAACTGGAAAGTGGGAAAGGAAATCGACGCATTAATTACGGCGTCAGATGTGCCTCGAAACAGGCCCTATCCAGATATGATTGAACGGGCGATGCAACAATTTGAAATTGCTGATCCGGGTGCTGTCGTAAAGATTGGCGATTCGATTATCGATATACAAGAGGGGCAACAGGCAGGCTGTGGTTTGAGTATCGGTATCACAACTGGTGCACATAATACGGTTCAACTCAAATCTGCAAATCCGGATTATGTGATCAACGATCTATTGGAGATCGTTCCGATCATTGAAAACTATACGATAACCAGCCAGGTGGGCTGATGTTATTTTCTATTCAACAAAAAGCGGGTGTTTCTTGTTTGAAACACCCGCTTTTTGTTGATAAGACTCACAACTATTATTGCATTTGTATACCTTCCATTGAATTCTGATTTTTGTTTTTCTTAAACATATTCATATCCATTTTTCCAAAGCGGTAGGAAAGATTCAATTTGATCAACTGTGGATTGGAAAGTCGATAATAGGTTTGAGAGAATCCTTCACCCGATGAAACAATGGTATTGCCACGTGTTCTGAAGATATCGTTGATGGCCAATGTTGCTGAGGCAGCCTGATTTTTCAAGAAGCTTTTCTTGATGGCAAAGTCGATTCCATAGAATGGTTTGATATAGCCTTGTGAAGAGCTTTGCGCTTGGTTCATTGGTGGACCGAATGTTTGCCCCTGTGTAACTGGCATGTTTGTTTTGCCCTGATACTCAAATGCAAGCTGCAGATTCCAGTTTTTCTGTAGGTTGAAGGTGTTGTTGAGTTTTCCAAATACTGTCCACATACCTTCCGATGGCGTTTTGTCATCAACTTCGATTTTTGAATTATAGAAGTTGAGGTCGGCTGTCAGATCCCACCATTTTTTGAGATTATTCGTGTAGGTGAATTCCGCACCATAGTTCTTACTCGAATTCGCGTTGATATAGGTGTTGATGAAATCCATTTTGTCTGTTACTGGATTGAGTTCCTGTGTTAGGTAACGCGTAATCAAGTTATTTGTACGTTTATAGTACACCGTTGCCAAAAAGGTACCTTTTCCATGAGTCCTGCTATAAGAAAGTTCGCCTGAAGTGGTGAATTCTGGAACGAGATCAGGATTACCACGCGTGATATTCAAGCTGTCTGTGTAATCGACAAAAGGGATGAGCTGAAAGAAGTTCGGACGATTGACACGACGGGTCACACTCATCTGTATCTGATCTTTTTCGCTTAGCTTTTTGCTTAAGAACAAAGAAGGAAATAAGCTAAGGGGATACTTATTGTGAAATTTTTCGTTTGTATTCAAAAGTTCGCCGTCGTAGGTTGAACTTTCAGCACGTAAACCGATTTTATAGGATACCCAATCTTTAAAATTGCCACCTAGCGATGCATAGGCTGCATATACGCTGTTTTTATTGTTGTAGTTGGCCGAAGCTGCAGTAATATTTTCAAAGTTATCTTCTCCCACTGCTTTTAGGGAGTTGTTATTGAGATTTTTGAGTTTATTGATCTGAGCACGTACCCCGGTTTCCAGTTTCATTCCATTTTTGAACGGTTTAACATAATCTGCCTGGACAGTCATGAACTTATTGTCACCAGAGCCGATGTTTTTTTGGATCTGTGTTCCGGTGATTGTACTGCTTGCATCAAGATAATTGGTTGTGTATAATCCATTGGATTTATTCGAACCACCAAAATAATTAAAGTCGACAGAGAGTTCTTCGCCCTCGGTTTTGAATTTTTGGACAAGCCCAGCCTGCAATCCACGTGGTTTAAAGCTTCTTTCAGATTCGGAAATCCGGTCGCTAAGTGACTTGTTGGCACCGGTAGTGGTTGAGATCGACGAGTTTTCATTCGGCTTAAATTTACCCTGAACCAATACTCCGGCGACAGATAACGTTGTTTTGGGGCTCAAGTCGTAATCTACGCCGAGCCGGCCAAAAGTAATCATACCTTTTGTTTTGCCTTCGATATCTTGGTCTACTGTCGATTCTATGCCATTAATTGTACTTTCACGGTGACTGTCGCCCTCGGTATTGGTCCGCATGCGCATATTCATTCCCGTCAGCGAGATATTGAATTTATTTTGACGCAGATTTAAACTACCCATGAAGTTAGTTCCTCCAAAACGGTCCCCGCCTAAGGTGACCATGCCGTTGTATCCCGTCTTCTTATTTTTCTTGAGAACAATATTTAGGATACCAGCCATACTTCCTGAAGCGTCGTACTTGGCCGAGGGATTTGTGATGATCTCGATCTTATCAATGACATCAGCCGGAATTTGATCCGGTGTCAGGGTGGTAGGTTTTCCGTCAACAAAAATCGTAGGTGCTGCATTTCTCAGTTTTACGTTTCCGTCAATGTCGACCTGTACAGAAGGCATATTGCGGAGAACATCGATTGCTGTACCACCGGCAGCGACAATATTTTTTTCTACATTAAAGACTTTTTTATCGATGTCCATTTCCAGCAGTGCCTTACGGCCAGTCACGGTAACTTCATCTAGTTTAAGGTTTTCATTTTCCAGCTTTATTGCTCCCAGGTCTTTGTTTACTGTTTTGCTGTCGCTAAAGTCAACAGCAATATCCACTGGAGCATATCCGACGGAACTAATTTTTAATTTCCATTTATCTTTGGGAGAGAGGGCGGAAAAGTTGAATTTTCCACTTTCCGCTGAGCTTGTGCTTTTTACGAGTATTTCTCGCTCTTTACCCGTCGCTTGATCTTTGATGACTTTTAATAGGCTGACTGAAGCTTGTGCGATAGGTTTGCCCTGATTGTCTACAATTTGGCCAGCGAGCTGGCCTTCGGACATTGCGAAAGCAGGTCGGCCACCTGCTGGGGCTTGAGCGTGTACAGAAGCAACCGCAGTTGCCATCAGAGCTATTGCTATAAATCTTTTCATTTTTTGTTTGTTATACTATATTCATGGCGTATAAAGCCATTTGATAGCACACAAATTTGAAAAGGATTTTTTAGCTATGCAATCATCTGTAGACCGAAGCGGAGAATGTGTAGACGAACGGATAATTGTATAGATTCAAGTTGCGGCGGCATTAGATAAACTGTTCGATATTTTTGATATATTTTTTACCGATAGGGAGCGCGGTTTCAGGTAATGTGAGTTTGCTTTGTGCGACCTGTTCAATACGATTTTTATTGACAATAAAGGAATTATGTATGCGTAGGAAATCTACTGTAGGTAATATTTTTTCCATTCCACGCAGATTACTTCGGGTGAGTAGGGGTGATTCCCGATCGACCAGAAATATTTTAACATAGTCTTTTAAGCCTTCTATATAACTGATTTCATGAAGAAAGATCTTTGTTTTTTTGTATTCCACATTAACGATAATATGGTCTTGTTCGGTTATCTGTTTTGTACGGAGCAGCATGCTGTCTTCCACTTTTTTTACAGCCGCGGCAAGACGTTCTTTCGAAATAGGTTTCAGCAGATAATCTATCGCATTTAATTCAAAGCCTTCAACGGCATATTGATGGTAGGCGGTCGTGAAGATGACCAAAGGGCGTGGGGTAAGCTCGCGGATAAATTGCGTTCCCAATTGATCGGGCATCTGAATGTCCAGAAAAATAAGGTCGACAGCGTTTTCTTTTAAATAATCGCCTGCTTCGGCTGTTGCATTAAATTTGCGTAAAACCTCAATTTGCCCAAAATGTAATAAGTCATCTTCGAGGATATTGAGTGCGAATGGTTCATCATCAATTAATATGCATTTAATCTTCATCTGTCATCAGTTTGAGGGTTACTTCAAAATCCCCTGCATCGGTCTTTGTGATCCTGAGATCATGTCTATTGGGATACAGTAGCTGCAGGCGTCGGCGTACATTGGTCAGTCCTATTCCTTCGTTGGGTTTTAGCTCTGTATGCTGGAGGATGGCATTGCGGGAAATGAATGCAATACCACCTGGAATTTCTTTGAAATGGAATGCTATCTGCGGCGCTGTTTTACTGTCGACACCATATTTAAAAGCATTTTCCACAAAATGGATAAATAGCAAAGGCGGGACCATCCTGTTTTTGACCGAGCTTTCAATGTCGAGCGTCACATTTCCTTTAACGGGAAGCCGCAGTGTCTGTAAAGCAATGAAATTGCGCATGTGATCGATTTCTTTGAAAAGTTCAACTTGAGGTCCATCCACTTCGTAAAGGATATAGCGGAGCATTTCGGATAACTTTACAATCGTACCCTCAGAATCTGGCGACTGTTTGCGAATTAACCAACGGATATTATTGAGGGTATTGAATAAGAAATGGGGGCTTATCTGCAACTTTAATATGGTTAGCTCTGCGGTTGTTTTTTCCAGAGCGATCTGTTTGTTGAGTTCTTTTTGGCGGGCCTGTTCATCATAAAGGAAGATCATGGAAGAAGTGATCATGCAAAGCGAATAGATGATTCCCGGCCCGATAACGAGACGTACAAAAAGGATATTTTCCTTTATCAGGTGTGCAAGCTCACCGTCAGGATTGAAATAAACAACGATATAATTTAGTGCTACATAGGTCGAAAATCCAAGAGCCATTAAGAGGATAAAGATCTTTCTGCGGCCGAAGAAGTAGGTGGGTGCGACAACGTAGCAATGCAGGTAAAAATGTGTGGCCAAGAATAGTATATTTACCAAGTGAGAGAGGGCGGAATAGAGTTTGAAATCCGCGATCTTATCAGGTTGATAGAGATAGGTGATAAATGGCAATAACAGTAATATGGTCCAGATGACAATATGTAAATAAAATTTTCTGAAAAATCTGCCGACCATTTTATATCGAATTAGTTGCTGTTATTTTGGATATTGTCAAACTTAGATAAATTGCTTTTTATATGCAATATAAATACGTTTCAACGCTCAAACAATTACTCTAATTTGCACTTATCTTGGAAACTTAGCCGGTTGACCGTCGGCAATATTTTTTTCTCTTCGACCTAATGATATTAAAAAGGTTGACAAAGCTGTCTGTTGGAAATAGTTTTGTATTTTGCATCTATAAACTTTATGAACGTGGCATTCAATACAAACCGATATCAGAACATGTCCTACAGACGTTGTGGGAAAAGTGGTGTGTTCCTACCTGCAATCTCACTTGGGCTGTGGCAGAATTTTGGGGCAATCGATACTCGATCAGTATTCCGTGAAACCCTCCTAATGGCTTTTGACCATGGGATCACTCATTTTGATCTGGCTAACAATTATGGACCACCTCCGGGAAGTGCAGAGCAAAACCTCGGCGATATACTCCATTCGGATTTTGTCGGCTATCGCGATGAGCTACTCATCTCAACAAAAGCAGGCTATACCATGTGGCCGGGGCCATATGGTGACTGGGGCAGCCGGAAATATCTGATGGCGAGCCTGCATCAAAGCTTAAAACGGATGAAGCTTGAATATGTGGATATCTTTTACCATCACCGGCCTGATCCGAATACACCTTTAGAGGAGACAATGGCTGCCTTACGGGATATTGTACAGCAAGGAAAGGCACTTTATGTAGGTTTGTCAAATTATCCGCCCGACCTGGCAAAGAAAGCCGCTGTGCTATTGAAATCAATGGGTACAGCCTGTCTCATCCATCAGCCAAAATATTCGATGTTGGTGCGTACGCCCGAAGAAGGTCTTTTGGATGTGCTTCAAGAAGAGGGAATTGGCGCTATAGCATTTTCTCCTTTAGCACAAGGCCTTTTGACCGGGAAGTATCTTCGGGGCATTCCAGCGGATTCACGTGCATCGAAAGAACACTTTTTGAAAAGTGAAATGATTACCGCTGCATTGATAGACAAGATTGACAGCCTAAATAATCTTGCTTCGCAAAGAAGGCAGACATTGGCACAAATGGCGATAGCCTGGCTGTTGAAGGATGAACGGGTAAGTTCGGTTTTAGTTGGTGCGAGAAACAGCGATCAATTGCTTGATTCGCTCAAGGCTTTGGATAATCTAAACTTCGGTGCAGATGAACTGGAGCAGATTGAGGGGATTCTCAACAGTAATTCGTTTTCCAATTCATAAAATAGAGCGATGTTCGTTTTTAAAGCCCAATTAGAAATCATAGGTATTAATCCTTTTGTTTTTGTTCCTGCAGCTATTCTGGAAAGTTTATTTAGAGACGCGGGCATAAGTAAAGGCTATATTCCTGTGAAAGGAAAGGTGAATGATAGGGAATACGTCCAGACATTATTGCGGTTTAAAGGGGAATGGAGATTGTATATCAATACGGTGATGTTGCCCAATTCACCCAAACGAGTGGGGGAATTATTGAATATAACAGTTGCTTTTGACCCCGAAGACAGAACACTCCCGATGCATCCGGAACTCGAAGCTGCCTTTGCATTGAATGCGGAAGCAAAACAGGTCTTCGATGGATTATCTCCTTCTAAGCGAAAAGAGATTATCCGTTATATTTCCTCTTTAAAAACAGCAGAAAGCAGAAGGAGCAATATTCAGAAGGCAATTGGTTTTCTATTAGGAAAAAATAGATTTGTGGGCCGTGAAAAGCCCTGATCAATCGCTGCAGTTTGCTCTGACACTAACATGAATAGGATTTTAGGAAGGGGTTTTAAATGGGTATATAGACTATAATTTTTTAAGTATCGCATGGAGAATCATAAAATTGTTTGGGGAATCATTGGTTGTGGTGATGTCACAGAAAAAAAGAGCGGACCGGCTTTCAATCTCATCGAAGACAGTCAGTTATTGGCGGTAATGCGAAGGGACGCGATGAAAGCTGCCGATTATGCGAGTCGACATCGAGTGCCGATGTGGTATTCGAAAGCTGATGACTTGCTGGATAATTCTCAACTAAATGCGGTTTATGTTGCTACGCCACCCTCTTCTCATCTGGAATATGCAGTTTCGGCATTAAGAAGCGGGAAGTCTGTATATGTGGAAAAACCTGTCACCTTGAATTCGTCAGAAGCGGAATCATTATTGGCAGTGG
This sequence comes from Sphingobacterium sp., assembly GCA_022712315.1. Lineage (GTDB taxonomy): Bacteria > Bacteroidota > Bacteroidia > Sphingobacteriales > Sphingobacteriaceae > Sphingobacterium. The sequence continues at coordinate 15,625 of JALAGS010000201.1, forward strand.
TAAACAACACAGGGGGAAAGCTGGTGGTTGCACATTATAGGCGCAGATTACCGTTATTTCTCAAGGTAAAGGAACTTGTTAAAACGGGGGAAATTGGTGAAGTAAGGACAGTACAATTGCGTTTATGGCAAAGTAGATCTCCAGAACTTGTAACTAAGGGAGCCGGAAACTGGCGTACCGATCCCGCCGTTTCGGGCGGAGGGTATTTTTTTGATCTAGCTCCCCACCAACTGGACTTAATGATCTATTTCTTTGGAATGCCAGTTTCTTATCATGGTCTTAGCTTAATTCAGGATTCAGAAAGCACGGTTGCGGATCAGACCAGCGGGACCATTGTGTTTGAAAATCAAGTTGTTTTCAATGGAAGTTGGTGTTTTAACGTAAGTCCGGAAAATCAGGCAGATCGTTGTGAAATCGTAGGAAGCTTGGGTAGCATTACGTTTTCTATTTTTGGAAATTCACTTGTTGTCAAGACAGTGAGCGGAGAACAAGAATTATTTTTTGATCATCCTGAACATATACAATTGCCGATGATTTCAAGTACTGTGGATTATTTTTTAGATAGGGGCCCCAATCCATCGTCTATTGAAGAAGCCGTTGTGCTGATGAAGATTATAGATGAATTTTCGAAAGTACGGTAAATTTAGGGCAGGTAGGAGCTGCTTAAAGCGGGCTTTCAGGGTATTTATCAAGATAGCATATTCAACAAAATAACAGCGATGGAGATTATGGAACAATTTAAGCCTGATGTTATCATTATTGGTGCTGGCCTAGCAGGTCTTACGGCGGCCATGGAAGTAACAGACGCTGGAAAAAGAGTCCTTATGGTGGATCAGGAAACGGAGGAAAATCTAGGCGGTCAGGCATTCTGGTCCTTTGGGGGGCTTTTTCTTATCAATTCACCCCAGCAGCGTCGTATGGGAATAAAGGATTCATGGGAACTGGCGCGGCAGGACTGGATGGGAACGGCGGCTTTTGATCGTGAGGAGGATTACTGGCCAAAGCAATGGGCGGAAGCTTACCTGAAATTTGCCGCCGAAGAGAAGTATGATTATATCACTAAGCTTGGTATTAAACCGATGTTTATGGTTGGTTGGGCCGAGCGGGGCGACGGTTCGGCGACGGGGCATGGTAATTCGGTTCCTAGATTTCACGTTAGCTGGGGAACCGGAACAGGGGTCATAAAGCCTTTTGTTGAGAAGGCCTATGCCGCAAAAGAAAAAGGCCTGCTCGCGTTTTGCTTTAGACATCGCGTGACAAAATTGATCGTTCAACATGGTGAAGTTAAAGGAGTCGAGGGTGATGTGCTGGCAGAAGACAATAAACCTAGAGGGGCCGCGACCAATAGAGATGTTATAGCTCATTTTGAATATACTGCTAGGCAGGTCGTTATTGCTTCGGGTGGGATCGGCGCGAACCATGAATTGGTACGAGAAAATTGGCCGGAAAGATTGGGTGTACCGCCTGAACAGATGATCTCCGGTGTTCCAGCTTATGTAGACGGAAAAATGATCAGAATTGCCGAAGAAATAGGAGCTCACATGATTAATCGGGATCGGATGTGGCATTATACCGAAGGTATTGAAAATTGGAATCCAATATGGCCAAATCATGGGATCCGTATTTTACCTGGGCCATCCTCCCTATGGTTCGACGCTCTAGGGAACAGGCTTCCAGCTCCTTATTTGCCTGGATTTGATACGCTGGGTACCTTCAAGTATCTGCAAGATACCGGTTTCTCTTATTCCTGGTTTATTCTGACGCAGAAGATTATCAAAAAGGAGTTTGCACTGTCAGGTTCAGAGCAGAATCCGGATATTACCAACAAGGATTATAAATTGTTTCTGAAACGTATTTTTGGAAAGAATGCGCCTGGGCCTGTTGAAGCCTTTAAGGAAAAGGGAACCGACTTTGTGGTATCGGACAATCTGTACGATTTAGTGGAGCGGATGAATAGCTTGACCGGGGAGCATCGACTGAATTATGAATCTATCAAAACACAGATTGAGGCGAGGGATCGGGAGCTGGAGAATAAATTTTCAAAGGATACCCAGGTAAACTACATTCGGAATACGCGAAACTATCTTGGTGATAAATTAGGCCGCGTAGCCCCGCTGCATAAAATACTGGATCCCAAAAATGGGCCTCTCATTGCTGTACGTCTTCATGTGCTGACGCGTAAAACGTTGGGCGGACTTAAAACGAATCTTAATGCGCAGGTGCTGACGAAAGAAGGCGAAGTCATCCGCGGCTTGTATGCTGTAGGTGAGGTTGCAGGTTTTGGAGGCGGTGGCATGCATGGCTACCGTGCTTTGGAAGGGACTTTTCTGGGGGGATGTATTTTTTCTGGAATGAAAGCCGGAAAGTATATTGCCGGCTTGCCTTAGTCCGCATTTCGTGATAACAGCGATTCGAATGTCTTTCTATTGATTTTAGAGGTTATTCCACAGACAAGCGATTTTGTTACTTGCCTGTGGAGACTGTTATGCTTTTTTTCGAATGGAGAGCATCGTTTGGAGCAGTACGGATATGAGTACAAAAGCGAGCCCAAAATAGAAGGAAGCGTTCACTTGTTTACCTTCGTTGAAGAATAAAAAAGCGATGATAATGGAATAGATAGGCTCAAGATTGAAACTCAGATTGACGGTGAATGCAGAAAGCTTTTTCAGCGATTCAGCAAACAGCACATACAGACCAACGGTACAGAATAAAGCTAACAGCATTAAATAGATACCGTCAGCAACACTCGGTATAAAACGCTCTTCAGGAAAGAAGTAATAGAAAATCGGTAAAGCCAACCCGAGCACCACTGTACCGCTTAGCATTTGATAATAATTGAGCAATTTACTGTCATATTTTTTGACCAATCGCTCATTGTAAATGGTGTACAGGGCCGCGAAAATAGCTGATATGACGCCCAGGATAATGCCCAGTTGATAGGAGCTGTCAAAATGGAAGATTAAACTGATACCGATCAAGGTCAACATGCTCAACATTAGCTGCGCTGCACTAAATCTTTTTTTATTAATGACAGGTTCCAGTACGGCTGTAAAGAAACTGGTGAGGCAATAGCATACCACTCCAATGGAAATATTGGAAAACTTGATACTGCCATAGAAAAATATCCAATGGATGGTAATCAATAGCCCTACTCTGGCAATTTTCAGGATGTCTTTCGTTGATTTTAATCGCTCAATCCTGAATAATTTGAGGACAGCAAATAGAATGAGTGTTGAAAGTAATACCCTAAACCACACGAGCGGTATCTGGTTGAGGGTAATAAGTTTGCCAAAAACACCTGTGAAGCCTGCAAGCAGTACGGCGGTATGCAATACTAAATATGATTTTTTCATGGAAACATTGTCTTTCCTACAAAGGAAAAATTAAAAGCTAAATAAATATTTACTCCTTATGTCGTTCGAAGTTGGCTCTATATGTATACCGTTATTCGTTTGACAGTGATGTATATTATTTTGCAGGGGGGGAAAGACAAGTTCTTCGATTCATGGTTGTAGGATTGTTTTAACAAATATAGAAATTATCTACAGCATTCAAAGTGCTTTATTTCAGGTATTTTGTTTGGACTAAATTCTTCATCCTAAAGACTAAATGTTATATTAGTATTCTCACTAGGGGTGTACCAATGACAATCGTCTTTCTAGTGTTAAAAACAAAATATCAATATAAACCAAACTAAACAATGAAGAGAAAAGAGTTTATCAAAAGTACAGGTCTTTTGGCTGCGTCTGCACTTTTTGCGCAGACAAAAGTTTTCGGTTTCCAGTCTGATACGGTCCGTGTAGGGTTGATCGGCACAAATGGCATGGGCTGGTCTAACCTCAATGCTATTCTAAAAGTTCCGGGGGTAGTATGTACAGCACTGTGTGATGTGGATGAAAATGTTTTGAAGAATCGTGTTGCGGAATTAGCGAAACGCAATATCAATGTAAAGACCTATATAGATTATAAAGACCTCTTAAAAGCGGATGATATTGACGTGGTGATTGTTGCTACGCCAGATCATTGGCACTGTATGCAGATGGTTGATGCGGTTGCTGCTGGTAAAGATGTATATGTAGAAAAGCCTATTGGTAACTCCATTCGGGAATGCGAAATCATGGTAGCTGCAGCCAAAAAACACAAACGTATCGTGCAGGTAGGGCAATGGCAGCGTAGTCAGCAGCATTTTAGAGATGCGATGGACTTTGTCCATAGCGGAAAATTGGGAAAAATACGTCTTGTAAAGGCCTGGGCTTACCAAGGCTGGATGAAGAGTATTCCGGTGCAGGCAGATGCTCCGGTTCCTACTGGGGTGCATTATGACAAATGGTTGGGGCCATCTCCAAAGCGGGCATTCAACCCTAATCGTTTTCACTTTAATTTTAGATGGTACTGGGATTATGCAGGTGGTCTGATGACCGACTGGGGCGTTCATATGTTGGATTATGCACTAATTGGGATGAAAGTATCCGATCCGGTCTCAGTAATGGCGGCAGGAGGTAAGTTCGCTTATCCAGATGATGCGGCCGAAACACCAGATAGTTTGACAACGGTATACGAATTTGATGGATTTAATGTGCAGTGGGAGCAGGCAACCGGCATAGATCTAGGGCCTTATGAGAAGACGCACGGAGTTGCCTTTATTGGTAATAATGGTACGTTGGTTGTCAATCGCGAAGGCTGGGAGGTAATTCCCGAGAAAGGAAGAATGGATGTTGTCTCTTTTCAGCGTTCTCAAGACAATGGTTTGGACAAGCATATGGTTAATTTTGTCACCGCAGTCAGACAAAAGTCAGTTGAGGGACTGCATGCTCCAATAGAAGCTGGGGCACATATCGCCATATTCTCACAGATGGGAAATATTGCTTATCGGACCAAAAAGAAATTATTCTGGGATAAACAAAAGCGCAGTTTCAATGATAAGGATGCAGACCAGTACTTAGCTAAAGTTTATCACAACGGTTATCATCTGCCCAAAGTCTAAGGAAATATGGGTATCAAAGGTATTGTATTTGGCCTCGCTCTGGCAGTATTGACTACGAAGCAAGTTTCGGCGCAACAGATGGAAAAAATGTGGGATGGTCAAGGGGGGAACAATTCGATTTCCCAAAATCGAGGTAAGTTGTTCCGTGACGGCAAATATGCGATGTTTATCCATTGGGGGATCTATTCGCAGCTGGCAAATACCTGGAAGGGGAAAACGTTTTATGGTATAGGAGAATGGCTCATGAACAAGAGCATGGCCAATATTCCTGTTGCTGACTATATGGCTGCGGCTTCGCTGTTCCATCCGGATCATTTTGACGCAAAAGCTATTGTGCAGCTAGCAAAAGATGCAGGCATGCGTTATATCGTTATTACGAGTAAACATCACGATGGATTTTCGATGTTTCATTCTAAAGTGAACCCATTCAATATTGTAGAGGCTACGGATTTTAAGCGTGATCCAATGATTGAACTTGCAAAGGCGTGTAAGGAAGGTGGGATTGGCTTTGGCTTTTATTATTCACAAAATCAGGATTGGACTTATCCTGGGGGAAATGGAGGACCTAAGACGGATGCATCTGGTCGGGAGAGAACATTCGATGATTACTTTTGGGAGAAATGTTATCCTGAAGTGGAGCAGATCACGACACAATATGGGTCTATAGAACTGGTTTGGTTTGACACACCTGGCGGGATGGATAAGAAATATGCTCAAAAGCTTGTTGATCTGGTTCATAAAAATCAGCCTGGCGCCTATGTTTCCGGGCGAGTAGGGCATGGACTTGGTGATTATTCAACCTTGGGTGATATGGAAGTGCCGCGACAGAACGTACCGGGACTCTGGGAGGCTGTGGATGTAACGAATGATTCCTGGGGTTATGCTTGGTACGACAACAATTGGAAAAGTACCCGTGATATCCTGTTACGTACCCTGTCGACTATTGGTCGAGGTGGGACTTATATGTTAAATGTCGGACCTAAGCCGGATGGATCTATTCCAGAACCAGCTATCTTGGCTTTGCGTGGTGCCGGTGCCTGGATCAAGAAATACCCACAGACTGTTTACAGCGCTCAAGCTTCTCCTTGGGGACATGCTTTGCCGTGGGGTGACGCCACGGTGCAGGGACATAAAATTTCATTGTTGATTTATCATTGGCCGACCAATGGAACGCTGTTTGTTCCGGGGTTAACAAGCGGGATAAAGTCAATCAGTCTACTACAGTCGACAGGTAAGAAGCCCCTAACATATACTGTCGAAGGAAAATGGTTAAAAATCAATACGCCTTTGGTGGCTTCTGATCCTCTTGTTTCTGTTATTGAAGTTGATCTCAAAGAAAAACCCCGCATCGAAAATATGCTTGGTATAGATCCTGCTACGGAGACGATTGTTCCTGTTGATTTTGCTCAAGCAGAAGAATGCAATAAAAAAGGGAAATCCTGGATGGAGAAATTTGGCGAATGGAAGCATGTCATCCAAGTAGGACAATGGAATGATAAAAGTCGTCTAACATACGAAATTGATGTTGCTAAACCAGGATATTATCAGTTGGATTTAAATTATGCTGGTGAGGGTAGGGTGGTGTGGAAGATCGAAAGTTCGTCTGGGGAGCTATTGCAGAACCAGCAGGCGGCAGCTTCTATTTACAATTGGTATCCTTGGGGTTGGATGAAATTTAACACGGCAGGGCGTTATAAAATTACTGTTTCATTTCTAGAGGGAGATGGCAATAAGGCAAGCCTCTCTGCTCTTCGATTTAAGCCTGTAGAATAGACTATCGTAATCTATTCTACAGACGCTTCGACAATTACTTTTATGGTCTCTGCTCCAATTGATCATCTCTTGAATCAATGCTGTAATGTATGGGATAGCCTAAATTTTATTGCATCAATGTTTGTATTTTTTCGATAGAATCTTCATTCTCCAAAAATTCAACATAAGGTAACAAAGGTTCAATATCCTTTTTATCCATTGTTTCGATGTCTTCAAATAGCGCATTGACAAAATCATTGCAAAAAGATTTGCCAAAGCTGTACGTGTTGATTCTATCAAGATCCTCACAATTTATTTCAGTTGCGTTCAGATTAAATACGACTTCAGGTATTTCGTAGTCGCCTTCGCCCGGATAACCAATATATCTGAACATTCTTTCTTTCCATACCCGAAATAAAATCTGATGGGACACATGTTTTCCAAAGTATTCGTATACGTTGGAAAGTAGATCGGCAGCAATTTCTTTCTCGAAAATACCAGTGACACTTTTATCAATCAATTCGGCATAAGGAATAAAAACTGAGCTGTTGAAATGAGCATCGAAATTAGCGGTAAGCATTGCCAATATGTGTTCTTTGGGCTGGGTTCTTAGGAGTTGTCTTGCGGTCAATGAGGTTAAGTTGTGCTTTTGTTCTCTACCGTGACTGTCGGGGATGAGTACGGTATGTTCTTTGTCGAGGAGCGAGATAACGTATTTCCAATCCTCAGGCCTTTTGAGAATCCTGCAGTTTTGGGCAAGGTAACCATTCCTTTTGGGATCAGGTTTTTTATCGCCGACAATCACTTCTCCAGGTTGAATAATATGTTCTGGAGCGACTTTAAACCTACGTATATGCACAAAAAGTTCTTCTCCGGAAGGTAACGCAAGCGTACCAAATCCTTTGTTATTGTCGAACCATTTGACAGCGCCGATAAACATGGCTGGAGTTGAGTTTTGTTTCAATAGCATAAAGGTAATGAATAAATGCCTTTATTAGGTATTGAAAATGAAATATTTGCAATTATTTATTGTAAAAGACTGGCTTTTTCGAAAAATTTATCTACTTCATGGGCTTTGGAAAAGATTTTCGAAAGGCTAGGGGGGACATATTTGTTTTGGCTTTAAATAGTTTGTTGAAAGATTGTGGATGCCCAAATCCTAATCCATAAGCGACCTCACTAACCGATAGATTGGTGACAGACAGTTGCTCTTTCGCTCTCTCAATAATCTTTTGCTGTATAAAATGCTGGGTGTTTTCACCAGTCTGGAGACGTAGCATATCCGTTAGGTAACTGGCAGAAATATGCAACTGCTGAGCAAGGTACTGTACTGTCGGAATGCCTTGTTCGATGGATTGATTGCTTGAGAAATATTCTTCAAGCAGTCCTTCCAGCTTTGCAATAAGCTCAGTATTAACGGCTTTTCTGGTGATAAACTGCCGTTTATAAAAACGATTGGCATAGTTTAGTAATAATTCTATATACGAAATTATAACATCTTGGCTAAAGTCGTCGATTCGGTTAGCTAATTCCTCTTCAATACGCTGGAAGATAGCAATGATGCTTTCTTTTTCCTTCTCGGATAAATGCAGGGCTTCATTTGTTGAATAAGAAAAGAAGCCATAATACTTTATTTTCTTTGCCAGGGGATAATTCCATAGAAAATCCGGGTGTATCAAAAGGGTGTATTGGGAGCATACCTCACCATCATTGGTGCCGTGGTTTCCAATGATCTGATTTGGAGCTGCAAAAAGAAGGCCACCTTGGTCAAAATCGTAATAACCTTGTCCATATAGCAGTTTTCCTGTAACAGGCGGTTTATAGGATATTTTATAAAAATTGAGCACATGCGGTTGAGGCATGCGATTTAACAGAACTTGATTGGTAGTTCCATTGACGATACTGACCAAAGGGTGCGCAGGCATGGGGAGACCAAAGGCACGGTGAATATCGGATAAGGACTCCATTTTTGGAAAGGCTTTTTGTTCTTTTTTCATTCTTGAATTTACATAATTCTCGTTTACGATGAAATCTATCGTAAACGAGAATGAATAATTGACTTACAGATTATATGGAGAGTCCTTGTGCTTGAACAGAAATCGCATCCCATTCTTCCCAGGTGCTTATCCTTTGAGCGTAGATGTCACGTACCCAAGATAAGTTTCCATTTCCAAGATTGAGCCGTAGTGGAGGATTTGTTGTATCAACTATACTGAAGATAGCAGCAGGTGTTGCATTCGGATCACCTTTTTGCAGCTGACCTAATCCATTGAAAAATTGACTTTTGAAATCGTGGTAGATGTCTAGTCCCGCAGCGAACTGTAATGACTCCTGACTTCCAAATTCGGTGGCATAAGCTCCGGGTTCTATAATCGTGACGTTGATCCCAAAATCTTTGACTTCCAGTGCCAGGCTTTCGTGTATGGCTTCAAAGGCCCATTTTGAAGAACAATAGTAACCGATGACAGGTAATGTGACGTGTCCGAGGTTACTTGATGTTCCTAGAATGTGACCATGCCCTTGTTTGCGTAAAATGGGTAAAACAGCTTGGATAACAGCTACGGGACCAAGGATATTGGTCTCGTATAGTTTTCTGATGTCATCCATGCTTGCCTCTTCGATCGTTCCAACTAGCGAATAACCCGCATTATTAAGGACAATGTCTAAGCGGCCAAAATGCTCATATCCTTGTTGTACTACGGTGTTCACTTTTTCAGTATCGGTCACATCGAGTTCCAGCGTCAATACATTATCGCCATATTTTTCGTTGAGGTGTGCTATTGCCGAAAGTTTTCGAGCCGTTGCAATGACCTTGTCGCCTCTTTGAAGGGCTGCTTCTGTCCAGATTTTTCCAAATCCACGCGAGCTTCCGGTTATAAACCAGATTTTATTTTCAGATTGTTGTGCCATATTTTTTTTCTTTTGATAACACAAATTTCTAGAAACTAGGACCAAAAAAATTAGCCCAATTAGGGTGATGTGTAGCCGAAACGAGTTTTGATAAATCTATGACAGGCCCAAAAAAGAAGTAGCATCATGGATAGTTAACTATATACTTTTCTTAGGTGGAGAGAAC
>JALAGS010000202.1 GCA_022712315.1 Sphingobacterium sp.
AGTTTTGGTAGATTCGTAGATATAAATACTTACCACTTATAACTTATGATGAAAACACACGGCAAATTATTTTTTATATACTGCTTTATCATGTCAGTAATAATATTAAGTCAGCAAGTTATTGATGTTTACTTTCGAGGTGAAGTAGCTGAGTTTACTATAGGTCGGATAACCGCCAACTTTATTTTTTTGATCATAGGAGCGGTGACACTAACGTTTGTAGAAATAAGAACTAAAAAAGTTAATAGATAGGGAGCTATTTATAAAGCCAAACAGGACAGGACCCTTATTACACATTGGGTGTAATGTACTTTCATTGATTCAGAACAAATGTTTCAACGGGTATACGCTAGTGGAGTTTTCCACGCGATGTTAATAACTATGTGGAAAACATTTTGATCTGTCTTAATGAAATTTATAATTTGTAGATGAAGTTCATTAAGCCTACAAGTCTAAGCACTTTTTCGTATATTTAGTGATACCATTATATTGACATTTCACTGATGAAAATCAAATTTATATTTATTTCAATATTGTGCTTGATTGTCTGCTTTTCAATAACAGCAACAATCTATTATTTTTTGGATGAAAAATCTTCTGTTCGCGACTCCTTGTTTGTGGCTTCTATAGCAAGCACTATTGTGATTACTTTCTTCTCAAAGTTTTACAAGGTCACTCAACGTACATAATCATATTTTCCTGATACCAACCCCGTCCCAATTTATGGCCAACTTCTGACTGTAATCACCTTGTTTGTGCAGTGAGTCCTCCATTGGGTATATTTTATAGTGCATTCGCCTTGCCAACAACTTTTTAACAATTCACTAGCCTTCAGGAGTCGTTTTTGATTTAGTCAAAAGTTATTTTTAAGAAAGCGAGTTGTATTGTTTTGGGTCCTTTGTTGATAACTTCTTACTACAAAAGAGATATTACCTAGGGTTTGTTTATCTAGTCGATATCGTTCTCCATTTACCGCCCCAACGACGTTATTCACCGACTTTTTTATTCTGTTCATCTAAATGTAATAAAATGGGATGCTGCGTTGTCTTACTTTTGAAACAGAATCTTAAAGGAAATGATGCAACAAAATCAACATCCTTGCGACAATAAGAAAAGAGACAAAAAACTAACAATATAAAGTATAGTAATTATGAAAACTTTAGTAAAGACATTCGCTGCAGCAGCATTGATTACCATTTCGACTTTTTCAATGGCAGCCACTGATCCTGGTAAAGCATTAAACCTTTCCACAGCCGATTTGGCCATCGATAGCTACGTGTCGGTAATGACAGAAGGGGCGTCTCAGGGCGTAGAAAAATTGTTCGCATCCGAATTCAATCAAAAAGTTCAAGGAAAAGCTACACGTACCAATAGTCGTTCGGAAGTTATTTCATTCTTGAAAAAGCAAAAAGGTGAAAAGTTAAATTGCAGCACCAATACCGAAGTCCTTGAAGAATCTGATAACTATATGGTCGCACGGATCACTATGAAGTTTGACGATTTTACAAAAACTGATTTGGTGACATTGGTCAATGAATCAGGAACTTGGAAGGTTGCAAGTTCAGTAAACTCTTATAAATAGAAACTGTTTAATTAAATTCATATGTTTATTTTGGCCACGTCGGGATGATGTGGCTTTTTTTATCAGAAATAGCGTATGGATATTTTTGATCAAGAAATTTATACCAAAGACCAAATCGATGTTCAGGCATTGGAAGAGATTATAAGGCTTCGAGAGAAGGTTAGTAAGTTTCTGAGTTATCAACAGAGTTGTTAACATGATGTGGAAAACTAAAAGGCATGTCCTAGTATGTGTAGGATAATAAAATTAATCGTTATTTAACCGATTAATTTATTAATTATCTTAGATATTTCTTATTATTACCGCCATACAAACAATTTTTATGAAGTATTATTTACATTTTGGGTCTTCACTCGTCTGTCTTCTACTGTTCAATCTCTTTTTATCAAACCTTTATGCCCAGGTTGCCTTTACAACTTATCATAAGAAAAATAATGCTGAAACAAAACAGGCGGATTCAGCTTATTACATGCGGACAATTCATGTGGATGCATCGGGAAAGGATAGAGTTTATCGTGTCGAGGAGTTTTACACGCGCAATGATTCGATCAAACTCAGTGGGATCAGTACAAATGCGCTTTATCCATTTAAATTTCGCGGACGAAAATACGAATTTTATGAACAGGGAACGTTAAAAAGCTTAGAAAACTATAGTGACGAGAGTGCTCTGATAGATTCTGCTTTTTATCTGTATCCAGGGAATAAATTGGAGAAGATTGTTTTTTATCCCAATAGTGTCGATAAAAAAGGAAAACTGAAAATAGAAGATCCCATTTATGTTGTGTACTATGATTCTCTCAACAACAAAACCCTTGAAAATGGGACCGGTTTTATCCGTATAAATTATGGCTGGAGCTATGAAGAAGGACACATGAAAAATAGTCTGCGTGAAGGTGAATGGAAAGGAAAGATGGGCAAGGATAGCTTTGTTGAAACGTACTCGAATAATCAATTAGTGTCAGGTACTAAAACAAAGGTTGATGGTGAGGTTTTTAAATATGATTCGTCCAATTTTATGAATCCTCCTGATTATCCCGGTGGAATTTCAAGACTCATGGGCTTTATCGCAAGCAACTACGTCTATCCAAGGGAGGCCATTAGCAGTCAGGTGTCAGGTATTGTAATGATCGCCTTTGTAATAGATAAAGATGGCAATATAAAAGACCCCGTTGTCAGGAGAGATCTAGGTTTCGGAACAGGAGAGGAAGGAATTCGCGTTATAAAAAAAGCAGGTAAATGGAAGCCCGGCATACAGCGTGGAGAGAAAGTCAATGTGCAGTATTCGCTCCCAATCCGGTTGAACACGTCAAGATAGACCTATTTATACGGCATAAAAAGGGACTATACGTGGTATTGTCTTGAATATTTGAAATGACCTTGTGGAGGGAGAGAGATAAGATAACACAAGCAACAAGGGCTGTCCATAACAAATGGGCAGCCCTTGTTCCCTATAAAAATATACGCTATACTATTTTTTCAAAGCTGCAGCGCCTTTGATGATACCTTCTACAACAGCAGGATCTTGAAGCGTCGAAGTATCACCTACATTGGCGATATCGTCTTCGGCAATCTTGCGTAAGATACGACGCATGATCTTTCCTGAGCGTGTCTTTGGTAGGTCATCCACAAACTGGATAATGTCTGGTTTCGCAATCGGGCCGATAATGCGTGAAACAGTTTCCATGATATCCTTTTTGGTAGCTTCGGCATCCGTGTGGTGGTTGGCTATGACGTAGGCATAGATACCCTGTCCTTTTACGGGATGCGGGTAACCAACAATAGCAGACTCCACAACATCAGCGTGCATATTGATGGCATTTTCCACTTCTGCTGTACCAATACGGTGGCCCGAAACGTTCAGTACATCATCTACACGGCCTGTGATTTTGTAATAGCCTTCTGGACTGCGGAAACATCCATCGCCCGTAAAATACATATCTTTATACGTCGAGAAATAAGTTTGACGGCAGCGATCATGATCTCCCCATGTCGTACGTAACATACCTGGCCATGGGAATTTAATACACAGATTGCCCGTTACGTCATTGCCTTCGATTTCTTTTCCATTCTCATCCATCAATGCTGGTTGAATACCAGGCATCGGGAACATCGCATAACTTGCTTTTTCAGGTGTTACGCCAGCAAGCGATGTAATCAAGTGACCGCCGTTCTCTGTTTGCCAATAGGTATCTACAATAGGGCAGTTCTTTTTACCAACTTTTTCGTTAAACCAGTTCCAGGCTTCTTCATTGATTGGTTCTCCTACGGATCCCAAAACGCGCAAAGAAGAAAGGTCGTTTTTGTCTACAAATTCGTCGCCAAAGGCCATCAATGAACGCAAAGCAGTAGGAGATGTATAGATAATATTGACTTTGAACTTATCAACAATGTCCCAATAACGACTCGCATCTGGGAAGGTTGGAATGCCCTCAAACATCAATGAAGTAGCTCCTTGTGATAACGGGCCGTACACGATATAACTGTGTCCTGTAATCCAGCCAATATCTGCCGTACAGAAAAATACATCGTTTGGCTTATATTGGAAGGTGTTCATAAAGGTATAGCCTGTATACACCATATAACCACCACAAGTATGTACTACACCTTTAGGCTTACCTGTTGAACCCGATGTGTAAAGGATAAATAAATTGTCTTCAGCATCCATTTCTTCAGCCGGACATGCTGGATTTCCTTGTGTCTCTACTTTTTTGATCTCATCTTCCCACCATACGTCACGTCCTTTGATCATCGAAACCGGTGTACGTGTACGTGTTAAGACAATGACTTTCTCAACGGTGTCACATTGCATTAACGCATCATCCACAATATTTTTTAGACCAATGGTTTTATTTCCGCGGTAACTACCATCTGAAGTAACGATCAGCTTGCATTCTGCATCTACAATACGGTCCGCAATAGACCGTGCTGAAAAGCCTCCAAATACCACCGAGTGGATAGCACCGATCCGGGCACAAGCCAATACAGCAATGACCAATTCCGGAACCATTGGTAGGTAAATACATACACGGTCTCCTTTTTTGATGTTATTATTTTTAAGTACGTTGGCAAATTGTTCTACTTTTTGTAACAATTGCTTATAGGATAGAATGCGGTGTGCTTCATTTGGATCATTAGGTTCCCAGATGATCGCTGGTTTATCACCGTTCGCATAAATATGGCGGTCAAGACAGTTTTCTGTAATATTTAATTTTGCACCCTCAAACCATTTGACATTGGGTTCTTCAAAGTTCCAGTTCAGCACTTTATTCCACTTTCTCTTCCAGAAAAAATGATCTGCAATACTCGCCCAAAACTCCTCAGGTTGTTCTACACTTCGCTTATATTCACTTTGATATTCTTCAAATGATTTTATTTGTAGGCTCATCGTTATTAGGATTATTATGAATTATTTTAATTTATATTGTTATCGTTGCGAAATTGTTTTTGATGTTTCGATTTCGGTGTACAATTTAGCGGTTTTTGCCCATTTTATCAAAAAATTGATGTTTAATATAATGTTAAACTACTTTTATCTATAAGATTGTTATCTTGCATCAAGATTTACCAAGATGTCTTTTCTAAGAAAGCTATTCTATATTACAATCTATACAAATCTTCTGATCGCCATGGCGGCCATGGCGCAATGCGCGCTGACTTACATCATATTCGAACGGTCTGTCAATTGGTACATCGTTTTAGTGGAAGGGACAGCGACTTTGTTGCTTTATAATTTTAGCCTATGGTGGTCCAAACCGAAAAATCCAAAAGAATCAAAATTCCCCCGAACACGCTGGATCTTTAATCATGAATGGGTCATGTGGTTAAATAATGGTGTTGCTTTGCTGGTGCTGGTATATTGCTTGTGGTATATCCACCTGTATTCTTTTCTGTTTTTGGGATTCATTGGAATCTTAAGCCTCTTATACGGGATGCCCCTGTTTACCTTCCATGATCGCAAGGTTGGCCTTCGGCAGATCCCGGGAGCCAAGATTTTTCATATTGCGCTGGTCTGGGTCTGCAGCAGCGTTGTACTGCCCTATGTGGAACTGGCCAACGTAGGTGTCAAAATAGATCAGTGGGTTTTTATAGCCCTTTGCGGATTGAAGTTTATATTTTTGGTTATCTGTACATTGCCTTTTGATATCCGCGATATTCAGCAGGATTCCTATTATCACTTACGGACTTTGCCCAATATGCTGGGCGAACGAAAAGCTAAAAATCTAACTTATGTGCTACTCGGCCTGCATTGTATCTTGATTTTGTTTGTACCCTATGACGTACCTATTAAAATTGGATTGATTCTGACCAACGTATTCATATTTGCCTTACTAAAATTGGCTGTTTTCAAAACGAAAGACCATTACCATTACGCTTATCTACTGGACGGTAGCTTGGTGCTGCAGTTTCTGATCGTTGTTCTTATTGGTCTCTTTAGTCCCGGAACTTAATTTTTTTTGTCAGTTTCCAGCGTCATGCATTATTTTAACTCCCGATGCGTGTTGGCATTGAAGATGCTTGCTGGACTGGAACTTTTGGCAAATAGGCCGTACAAAAATTAAGATGCCAGAAAGGCTATGATCTTATCTGCGGCCGCTTCCGATAATTTATAATAACTTTCAAAAGTCCAGCCGGCAACATGTGGTGATAAGATCACATTATCTCTTTGAGTCAGATTTTTATACCATGTTTGTTCAGCAAGTTTTGGAAATTTTTCTACAGGTAACACATCAAATGCCGCACCGAGAATGGCTCCAGAATCGAGCCGATCAAGTACTGCAGGTACCTGCACTATGCCGCCACGTGCTCCGAGTAAAAAGAAAATAGGTTTTTCAAATTTAGCTAGATAATCTGCATCAATCATTCCACGTGTTTCGTCTGTTAAAGGAATATGGAAACTGATTACATCGGCTTCTTGGTAGATCTTCTCCATAGCTGCCGCTTCTGCATACTGATCTGTGTAGTCTGTCCGATATTTGTCATAGGCGAGTACATGGACGTCAAAACCGGATAGTTTTTTTGCCATCGCCATCCCATTGTGCCCATAACCGATTAAACCAACGGTGCGCCCCTTAAGTTCATAACCACGGTTAGCTTCCCGAAGCCAGCGGCCCGATCTGATTTGCTGGTCGCCGCGATTCAGATTGTTCATTAAACTTAACAACATGCCGATCATATGTTCTCCCACGGCATCCCGATTGCCTTCGTTGGCCGGAATTAACAGCACACCCCGTTGAGCAGCTATTGTATCGTCAATATTGTCCATGCCGGCACCGGCACGGGCGATAAAGCGGAGGTTTGGCGCTAAGTCAAAAAAAGCTTCATCGACCTGAAATTTGGAACGGATGACCATGCCCGAATAGTTGGGAATAATTTTTTCGGCTTCTTCACGGCTGATAGCAGGTTGATAATCGTAAGGAATACCTGCCTGCTCAAATTTCTCTAGCATGATCTCATGAATGTCGTCGACGATCAGAATTTTAGTTTTCATCCAATTATTATTTATGTGGGAACAATCAACATATCGTACTTCTGTTGAGCACCATGGTTTAGTTCCTCGGGTCATGATTACGGTTAATCTGCATAAAATCCACAGATAGTAAATTGTTTAGCCGCTGTTGTTTCATGCGGTTCGGCATGATTTTCATGCAAAAATTTCGCATTCCTATCAGGAACGGATTTTCCCATTGTGCAATTTTGCCTATCCTCCAGGATGTATTGCAGATATAATTTACCCGCTCCAATCGCCTTTTTTCGAACCGTTGGAAGGCCAAGGTAATAGAAGCTGCTGTTTGTAGCTCGTCCATCAGGACAGCAATATCTTCAATAGCCTGACAGGCTCCCTGACCCAAGTTTGGGGTCGTGGCATGCCCGGCATCTCCCAGCAATACTATATTGTCAAATGCAAGCTGCCTGAGCGGAGCAATATCGATAATGTCGTTTGCTATTAGCTCGCTATCCTTCGTTTCCGAGAGGATTGTTGGAATAGGGGTATGATAATCGCTGAAGTTGTCGAGCAGCTCTTTTGTTTTCCAAGTTTTTAAAACAGGATTCTGTGCCTCGGTATTGATGCACGCGTACCAATAGATACGGTTATCGACAAGTGGGGTCATGCCAAAGCGTCCTTTTGTACCCCAGGTTTCTGTGCCTTTCTCCAGCTGTATGCTGCTGTTGTCTATGGTAGCCCGCCAGCAGGTATAGCCCGAATAGCGGGGCGTGGAGCCCGGAATGAGTTGTTGCCGCAACGGCGAATGTACTCCGTCGGCAATCAAAAGGGCCTGACCGTGAGCATGGCTTCCATCTGCAAAATAAACATGAATATCTTCACCCACGCGTTCAAAGGAAACAGCGCGTTTGCCAAGGTGGATCTGTGTGTTTGGGATTTTGGATAATAGAAACTGATGCAGGTCTGCCCGATGGATAGCGAAGTTGTCCTGTTGGTATTTTCGGCTGATTGATTTGGTGTCTGGTTCAGCCAGTATATTTCCTTTTTGATCCAGGATATTATAGGATGCAAGGTAATGTCCTATGGGAATGATCTCGTCTTTTAGGCCTAAATATTCCAAAGCCTGCATGGCGTTGGCAGCAAGTCCGAATCCTGCACCTATGCCCTTGAGCTCGGAAGCACTCTCATAGACATGAGCTTCAATACCCAGCTTTGCAAGTCCTATTGCAGCACATAATCCCGCGATACCTCCACCAACGATAATAAATGTGCTGTCTCCCGCCCGCATATTAAAGACTATTTGCTATTTCATTTGTTAAGCCCACAAAATCATCTACCGTCAGTCGTTCTGCACGTAGTTCATACAGTGGATTGTCGGACATTCTGTCTTTAGGAACGACACCTGAAAGTGAGTTTCGGAGGGTCTTACGACGTTGGTTGAAGCCCGCTTTTACAACACGCCAAAATAGTTTTTCATCGCAATTCAATTGCTCACGGTCATTGCGGGTCATGCGAATAACGCCCGAAAGTACTTTTGGCGGCGGATTAAATGCTCCAGCCTTGACGGTAAACAGGTATTCTACCTTATAGTAAGCCTGTAAAAAGACACTTAATATACCATATTCCTTGCTGCCCGCTTTAGCCGTACAGCGTTCTGCCACCTCTTTCTGGAACATACCTGCCATCTGAACGACACGCTGGCGCTCATCCAAAATTTTAAAGAGAATTTGGGAAGAGATATTGTAAGGAAAATTGCCAATAACAGCCATTTTCTCGCCAAAATATTGTGAAAAGTCAAGATTCAAAAAATCACCGTGTATCAAACGTTTGCCCAATTGGGGATATTTATCATCCAAATAAGCAATGGATTCATCATCCACGTCGATCAGATAGGTCTCATATTCCTCCTTCTGCAACAAAAAATCCGAAAGTACCCCCATTCCTGGACCGACTTCAAGCACCTGGCTAAAACCCAATTTAGGATCCAATGCTTCCACAATCTTTTGTGCAGCATTTTTGTCGTTCAAGAAATGCTGTCCTAAATGTTTTTTTGCTCTTACTGTACTCATATTGCAAAAGTAATGAAAATTAAAAACTAAAAGTCAGAAATTAGAAGTCCGAAGTAAAAAGCTAAAAGTTAAAAAAGAGCAAGGAGCAAAGAACAAGGATAAAGGACAATACCCAATACTAAAAAAAAATCCCTATTTTTGAATCAAAGCATTTAAACAGAATGAGCGATAAATTAAAAATCGGAATTACCGTAGGCGATATTAACGGCATTGGACTTGAAGTAATCATTAAATCTTTGGTAGATCAACGTATGTGTGATTTCTTTACGCCAGTGGTTTACGGAAACACAAAGGTTGCTTCTTTTCACCGTAAAGCGATCGGCGTAAATGATTTTAGTTTTAACGTGATCAATGATGCTGAGCAGGCGCATTCCAAAAGAGCAAATATGATCAATTGCTGGCAGGAAGACGTCAAGATTTCACTGGGTGAAGAAAACGAAATTGGCGGTAAATATGCTTTCCTGTCCCTAGAGAAAGCCGTTGAAGATCTAAAAGCGGGTAAAATCGATGCTTTGGTAACGGCTCCAATCAATAAGCACAACATCCAGCAAGAAGGATTTCAATTTCCGGGGCATACCGAATACCTGCAAGCCAAAGTTGGAGCCGATGATGTGCTGATGTTTATGGTGTGTGATGAATTGCGTATTGGTGTAGTGACAGGTCACATTCCCCTGCATGAGGTCGCTACTCATATTACCGAAGAAGCCATTCTTAAGAAACTTGCACTGATGAATGATTCTTTAAAGAAAGATTTTTGGATTGAAAAACCTAAGATTGCAGTTTTGGGACTTAATCCGCATGCTGGTGATCATGGGATTATCGGTACCGAAGATGATCAGATCATTAGACCTACTGTAGAAAAAGCAAATGAACAGGGGATCTTCTGTTTTGGCCCTTACCCCGCTGATGGGTTCTTTGCAAAAGGAGCTTATGAAAAATTTGATGCGGTATTGGCGATGTACCACGATCAAGGATTAATTCCTTTTAAACATATTGCCAAAGGTGCAGGAGTGAACTATACTGCTGGCCTACCTATTGTACGCACTTCGCCAGATCATGGAACAGGCTATGATATCGCCGGAAAAAATCTAGCTTCCGAAAGTTCATTTGTAGAAGCCATTTTTTCAGCTTTACACATTGTAAAGCGCCGCCGTGAACAAGCCGAATTGCTTAAAAATCCACTTGCTTTCCGTAAATTATCCAAAGATAGGGATTAGGGGAAAAAATTGTTACTTTTGCAAACTGTTTGGTTTTTTACCTGCTGTTTTGACTATGTACGATAATTTACAACATCCAATCTTTTCTATCATTAAGGAACTCGCCGAGACAACAAATACCGAATGCTATGTCATTGGTGGGTATGTCCGCGACTATATAATGAAGCGTCCTTTTAAGAATGATGTGGATATTGTTGTTGTCGGTAGCGGTATTGAATTTGCCACTTTATTGAGCGAAAAACTGCATACTAAAGTTGCCGTATATAAGAATTTCGGTACAGCAATGCTTGTCTATGAAGGACTGAATGTAGAGTTTGTCGGTGCCCGAAGGGAATCCTACCGTGCCAATTCACGCAAGCCTATTGTAGAAGATGGTACCTTAGCCGATGATCAAAATCGCCGTGATTTTACGATCAATGCGATGGCCTTTTCCTTAAATAAGTCCGATTACGGTACGTTAGTCGACCCATTTGAAGGTGTAAAAGATCTTGAACAGCGCATTATTCGAACGCCCTTAGATCCAATAGAAACATTTTCTGATGATCCATTGCGCATGATGCGGGCTATTCGCTTCGCTACACAGTTAAATTTTAAAATTGCTATCGAAGCTATTACAGCGATCACCGATACCAAAGAGCGGATAAAGATTATTTCCAAAGAACGGATTATTGATGAAATTAATAAGATTATTCTTTCCCCAAAACCTTCAGTAGGTTTCAAATACCTGTTTGATACCGGTCTATTGGAATTGATATTTCCAGCGATGTATAATTTACATGGTGTGGATATTATTGATGGCAAGGGCCATAAAGATAATTTCTACCATACCTTGGAAGTATTAGATAATGTATGCGAATTATCGGATGATCTCTGGTTACGTTGGGCGGCGATTATGCATGATATTGCCAAACCGGCAACAAAGCGTTTCGATAAAAAGCTCGGCTGGACTTTTCATGGCCACGAAGATCGTGGTGCCCGGATGGTACCGAAGCTTTTTGCTGAATTGAAGCTTCCGCTCAATGAGAAAATGAAATTTGTTCAGAAGCTTGTACAACTGCATCTTCGGCCGATTGTCCTGGCTCAGGATATCGTAACAGATTCTGCCGTACGTCGCCTGCTGTTTGAGGCTGGCGATGATATTGAAGCGCTGATGATGCTGTGCCATGCAGATGTGACGACGAAAAATGAGTTTAAAAAGAAAAAATATCGCCAGAACTTTGAGCTTGTCAAACAAAAACTGAAGGACGTTGAAGAGCGCGATAAAGTCCGGAACTGGCAGCCGCCGATCAGCGGAGAAGATATTATGATCCTGTTTGGCTTAGCTCCAGGACGTGCTGTAGGGCAACTGAAAAATTTGATCCGTGAAGCTATTCTGGAAGGTGAAATTCCAAATTCCCGGGTAGAGGCGTATCAATTTTTGGTGAAAAAAGGTGGAGAAATGAACCTGACGATCAAACAAGAAATCCCATTGGAAATTTCCAATTCTTAAAATATAGTATTATTTTTAAAAGGTTAAAAGAAGAAAATAGCAGAGATGGCAATTTATAGATTTAGAGTTACTTTTGAAGATTATGAAGATGTATATCGTGAAATCGACATGCCTTCAAAAAGTACATTTATAGAGCTACATGAGGAAATCCATAAATCAACAGGGTATGCTGCAGATGCATCTTCCTCTTTCTATGTGAGCAATGATCAATGGAAAAAGGGAACAGAGATCGCATTTAAGCCTACACAGCGTAAGAAAGATGCTGAGGTGTTGTTGATGGAGAATATTCGTTTAAGTAAGTTTATCGATGATCCACATCAAAAATTTTACTACGTTTACAATTTTGATCGTCCTTATGATTTTCAGGTTGAGTTGATTAAGATTTTAAAAGAAGAGGATGGCAAGGATTATCCGGCTCTATTTAAATCGATTGGTCAGGTCCCTAAAACAATGACTGCTGCTAATTTCCCGGTATCAGATGCTGTTGAAGAGGACGAGTATGTGGAGGAAGACGATACACAATATGGTGTAGACGATGAAGACGAACTGGATGGCTTTGATAGCGATGACGAGGAGGAAGGTGAAGATGGCGGTGAAGAGCGTGAGGAATCCAACGGCTACGAAGACGAATATTAATTAAGAATACTTCACAGGTCCTTTTCAGTCTGTGGAGTGCTATATTATGGCGAATAAAAAAACATTGATAGCCATTGTGGGGCCAACTGCTGTTGGTAAGACTGCAATGGCTATTTCATTGGCTCAACATTTTAAAACAGCGATCATTTCCGCAGATTCCCGTCAGTTCTATCGTGAAATGTCTATTGGTACAGCAAAGCCTGATCCGGAGGAACTTCAGGCTGCTCCACATTATTTTATCGACTCACATACGATCACGCAGGACTATTCTGCAGGTGATTTTGAGCGGGAAGCCTTACAGAAACTGGAAGAACTATTCCAATTGCATGATGTAGTGATTATGGTAGGTGGTTCCGGCTTGTTCGTCCGCGCGCTATGTGAGGGATTGGATGATCTGCCTAAAGCTGGTGATGAAGTGCGTGAGCGACTTAATCATGAACTTGCCGTTGATGGATTGGAAGTTTTAAAAGATCGACTGAAAAGTATAGATCCCGTCTATTTTGAAACTGCAGACATCGATAATCCACAACGTGTAGTCCGTGCTCTTGAAGTTTTTGAGGCAACAGGTAAACCGATGTCATTTTACCATAAGAAAGATGTCGAGAAAAGATCTTTTGATATACTTACCATTGGCTTGAATATGGATCGGGCGCAGTTATACGAAAGGATCAATTTGCGTGTGGATCTGATGTTTGCCAAGGGCTTATTGGAGGAAGTGAAAGCTTTACTTCCTTTCAGGACAAAGCCAGCATTGCTGACCGTAGGGTATGCGGAGCTGTTTGATTATCTGGATGGAAAACAATCTTTGGCAGAAGCTGTAGAAAAAATCAAACAAAATTCGAGGCGTTATGCCAAGCGGCAGATTACCTGGTTTAAAAAATATGGTCATACACATTGGTTCCACTCCCAGGATACTACCGCTATTATCGAATTCATTCAGAAAGAGCTGAAAGGAGCACATTAATCCGGCCGCAATGGTTCCTCTGTTGAACGAAGCCTCTAAAGCAGCTTCCGTAGGGTAAATACCGTATAGGAAATAAACAAAGCCTTTGTTTTTTATAACAAAGGCTTTGTTTCTGAAAGTATAAGTTTTATTGACCAGAAAGAACCTTCAGGTTGATTTCATAGCTACTTCACTAAATAGTTCCATCCGAACGGATCATCTACTTTGCCATAGCGCAGTTCGTTCAAATAATGCAATACACGATTTGAAAACTCACGGCCTTCCACAGGAGGCAAGTGATAATCTTGGCCTTCAAAACCGATACGGCTGATATCTGTGATGGTTGCTGCAGTACCGGCTGCGAAAGCTTCCGTTACCGTGCCTGCCTTAATTCCGTCAATCAGTTCTTGAATAGATACTTTTCTTTGTTCGGCTTTATAACCCCATTTCTCCGCCAGTTCCATGATGGTACGACGCGTTACACCGTGTAGTATTGTATCGCCATGTGGTGTAATGATCGTATCGCCAATGCGGAAAATAAGGTTTGCTGTACCTGCTTCTTCAATATATTTATGTTCAGAAGCATCTGTCCACATAATTTGGTCATAACCTTCGTCATTAGCCAATTGCGTAGGGTAAAGCGATAAGGCATAGTTACCTGCATTCTTAGAAAAACCAACACCGCCCTCTGCTGCACGTGTATAGTAAGTCTCAACTTTTAGGCTGATTGGTTTGCTGTAATAAGCTCCAACTGGGCCTGTGATAATGATAAATTTGTAGGACTTAGAAGGATGCACACCTAAAGCTGCTTCTGTTCCGAACATAAAAGGACGGATATACAAGGATGAACCTTCTTTTGCTGGAACCCAGTTACGGTCGATGCCCAATAGCTTGCTTAGGCCATCCATAAAAATCTCCTCAGGTACCTCTGGCATTTGAAGACGTGCGGCAGACTTGTTGAATCTTTCCCAGTTTCTGTCCGGACGGAAGATACTCACTGTTCCATCTGCAAATTTATAAGCTTTGATTCCTTCAAAGATTGCTTGACCATAATGTAAAGCGGACATCGAAGGGCTAATACTGATATCTCCATAAGGGACGATGCTGACATCTTTCCATTCACCGTCATCATAGTTTGCGACCAGCATGTGGTCGGATAAAATCTTTCCGAATTTTAGATTGTCGAAATCTACTTGCGAGAGTCTTGAATTTTGAGTTGGCTCTACGCGAATTGAATAGTTCTCTGTCGCGTTCATCTTATTTTTTAATTACTTAGGCTAAGTTAGGAAAAAAATAAAATATAAGCTGTACCTATATTCTGATAATTTACTCACTTTGACATGCCTGTTATTTCGGACAGTTGTTCCCTATTTTACTACACTTTTTTTTGAAACGGAAGAATTTCACTCCATATTTCTTGTTTATACTGCATTAATAATTAAATATGTTAATTTTTTATTAATTAACAAAGGGTCTCTATATTATGGCATAAAGTTTGGCTGTAAAGAATGCGGTCCTTTAGATGGGCTTTCTGGTCCGCAGTAACGCTATAAAATCACTTATCATAAAATAAACTTAGTATGGAATTGACGCACAGTCTTGACAAAAGTAATGAAGTAACATCGGGTGATACCCGTAAATTGTTACAGGGTGATGTTGAAGTTCAGAAGAAAGGTATTTCTATGAATTTTATCCTAGGTTTTTTTGTGTTTTTGTATAAAACAGCAATAAAACCCTAACAACCTCCACTATTCTCTAAGCATTCTTTAGCTTAGAAATCAGACGAACTCAAAACAGTTCTCAAAAATCAGCAAAACAGCAATACGAGATTAGCCAAAATATAGGGAAACCCAGGAAATTTTGGCTAATCTCCAGCCGGATACCATCCTATTATTCGGTCAGTATGCGGTGTTTTTCCAGTCGATACGTCGTATTATTCGGTTAGTATTTTCAAGAGCGGATCGAGATATTCGCGACTATTGCTCAATCTTGGAACCTTATTTTGTCCACCTAGCTTACCTCTCGATTTCATCCACTTATAGAAGGTATTTTCGGGTGCATTGTGCACAATCGGTGGCCGAAGAGCCATATTCTTAAAACGTTTGGCATCGTAATCCGAATTGATTTCACGGAGTTTTGCGTCTAATATCTCACAAAAACGCTTAAAATCATTGGGTTGCTGTTCAAATTCAATGACCCATTCATGTGCTCCAGCTTCGGCATCTTTAAAATAGACAGGTCCGGCTGTATAATCTTTTATACGTGCCTGTGTCAATTTGCTTGCTTCGGCAAGCGCCTGTTCGGCATTGTCAACAATAACCTCTTCACCAAACGTATTGATGTATTGTTTGGTGCGACCGGAGATCTGGAAACGATAAGGCGACAATGAAGTGAACTTGATGGTATCTCCGATTTTATAACGCCATAAACCAGCGTTGGTAGAGATGATCAATGCATAGTTTTTACCGAGTTCCACCTGATCCAAACGTAAAGTGGACGGATTTTCTTCATGCATATGTTCTGTCGGCAAGAATTCGTAATAGATGCCATAATCCAGCATAAGGAGTAGATCTTCCGAATCAGATTGATCCTGTAAACCAAAATATCCTTCGGAGGCATTATAATTCTCCAGATAATACATGTTGTCCGATGGGATTAATTTTTGGAACTGCTCGCGGTAAGGTTTGAAGCTTACCCCGCCATGGCCATAAAATTCTAGATTTGGCCAGACCTCCAAGAGATTGTCTTTGCCTGTAATCTCCAGGATACGCTTGGCCATAACAATATTCCAGGTCGGTACGCCCGCTAGGCTCGTTACGTTTTCTTTAATCGTTATTTGGGCAATTTGCTCAATTTTCTCCTCAAAGTTAGGGTTTAGCGTAACCTCCATATTGGGAGTTCGCTTAAATTCAGCCCAAAAAGGAAGGTTACGGATGAGGATCGATGAAAGATCCCCATAATATGAATCCGGACTGAAATTGTTTATTTGCGAGGACCCGCCAATAACGACAGATTTTCCGGTAAAAACACGATTTTCGGGCCTATTATGACAATAGATCGTCAGCATATCCTTGCCCCCTTGAAAATGACATTCCTCGAGTGCTTCTTCACTGACAGGAATAAATTTGCTGCGATCAGATGTGGTACCTGAAGATTTTGCAAACCATTTGATATCGGAGGGCCACAGGATATTCTGTTCGCCTTTTATCATGCGGTCTACATAACCTTTGATATCATCATAATCCTGTATCGGGACACGTTCCTTGAAAATCTCCGGTGTCAAAATACTGGTGTAGTCGTATTTTTTTCCCCACTCCGTCGCCTCAGCAGTGGCAATTAAACTCTGGAACCATTCTTCTTGTACATCGTGTGGGTATTTCATGAAAAGTTCAATCTGGTGGATTCTTTTTTTCATGAACCAAGTAAAAATGGAGTTTAATAAGGCCATAGGGGAGATCTGCTTTAATCTTTAAAATTTTTTCCTTCTTAATTCAAAATGACGACCGAGGTAAAATTTTCGGGCGAGTTCATTATCTGCAATTTCCTCAGGTGTACCTGTTAACATAATCTTTCCTTCGGTGAGGAGATAGGCCCTATCCGTGATCGATAATGTTTCCTGTACGTTGTGATCGGTAATTAAGATGCCAATATTACGGGTTTTGAGTTTGGCCACAATCGTCTGAATCTCTTCCACGGCAATCGGGTCAACCCCTGCAAAAGGCTCATCCAAAAGAATAAAAGATGGATTTGCAGCTAATGCTCTCGCAATTTCAGTACGTCGACGTTCCCCCCCGGATAATAGATCACCTCTGTTTTTGCGGACGCGGTGTAAACTGAATTCGGTCAGCAGTTCTTCCAGTTTCGCTAGACGTTCCTCTTTATTCGGATAGTGGATTTCTAATACAGCCAGGATATTGTTTTCTACAGACAGCTTCCGGAAGACGGAAGCCTCTTGCGCTAAATACCCTATGCCACGTTGAGCACGCTGGTACATTGCATCTTGTGTAATTTCTTGATCATCGAGGAATACTTTACCTTCATTGGGCTTGATAAGACCAACAATCATATAGAAAGAAGTGGTTTTTCCCGCTCCATTAGGTCCCAATAATCCGACAATCTCTCCTTGTTCTACATGGAAGGAAACATTGTTGACAACGGTGCGTTGTTTATATTTTTTTATGAGATGTTCTGCCTTTAAAATCATCTTCGTGGAATGTCTTGTGTTTTATGGTATGCTTTCATACGTGGTTTTCAATCCCGTATGCGGGTTCTTTGCCTCGGACAAAACTTGTGTAAATATATTTAATATCTTCTTACTATTGCAATACTAATACTTAATCCCTTTGATGTTTAGCTGTAAGTTTCTTTTGTTGCGCCATACATTCTCTTCAATACTGTAGCAGATATCGAAGCTTTGACCAGAATTGATATGTGTGATATGTTCGGCCAGTCCAAAACCAATGCAGTCAAATGAAGGGGAGTCTTCCTGAACAACAGTCATTTTGAGATGGTTGGTACCTACGATGAAGGCTTGTCCTACTGAGTTTACCTTTTTACTGAGAAAAATAGGGGATTCATTCTGGGGTCCGAAGGGCTCAAACTGTTGGAGGATCCGGAAAAATTTAGCGTCGATATCCTTCAAGGCTAACTTTGCATCGATCAAAATTTCCTGTGTAAGCATTTCCGGACTGATACGTCGCGATACCACTTCCTCAAAACGATCCTGGAATAATGTGACATTATCTAAAGACATGGTCAATCCGGCAGCATATTTATGACCACCAAATTGTTCCAGTAGATCAGCGCATTCGTTCAACGCCTCATATAAATCAAAACCCAGTACCGAACGACAGGAGCCCGCAATATGGCCATTTGTTTCAGTCAATATAATTGTCGGACGGTAATATTTTTCGGTCAGACGGGAGGCTACGATACCAATAACTCCCTTATGCCAGTCTGCTTTATACAATACCGTGGATTTACGGCTTTTAAGCAGGGCATTATCTTCAATGAGCGCAAGTGCTTCTTCTGTTATTTTGAGGTCAAAATCTTTACGTACATTGTTTTGATCGTCTATGCTCGAACTAAAATCTTTGGCTTCTTGCAGCGATTTGGAGATTAGAAGTTTGACAGCGTCCTTTGCATGATCTATTCTCCCCGCGGCATTGATACGGGGACCGATCTGGAACACAATGTCATTAACAGTAAAGATCTTCGTTCGGTTGTTGGATAAGTCAATCAGTGCCTTTAATCCGACGCAAGGATTCGTGTTGAGTTTGATCAGGCCAAAGTGGCTGAGTATTCTGTTTTCACCGGTAATCGGGACGATATCTGACGCAATACTGACGGCCACGAGATCTAGAAATTGATAGCAGGCATTGATATCCATGCCGTTGGTCAGTATAAAAGCCTGAATAATCTTAAAGCCAATTCCACAGCCTGAAAGTTCTTTATAGGGATATTCACAATCTGCACGTTTGGGATCCAATACGGCATAGGCTTTGGGCAGCTCTTCACCGGGAAGATGATGGTCGCCAATAATGAAATCAATCCCTTTACTGTTTGCGTAATCTATTTTATCTATTGCCTTGATACCACAGTCCAGGGCGATAATCAAGCTGAAACCATTGGCTGCTGCGTAGTCGATTCCTTGTGTAGAGATGCCATACCCTTCGGCATAGCGGTCTGGGATATAAAACTCCAGCTGACTATGAAATTCTCTGAAAAAACTATAAACAACGGCTACCGCAGTCGTACCGTCCACATCATAGTCTCCATAGATCAGAATTTTTTCTTTGTTACCGATGGCCTGGATAATACGGGTGATGGCTTTCTCCATATCCCGCATCAAAAATGGATCGTGCAAATCTGATAATTGAGGTCTAAAAAACTGTTTTGATTCGCCAAAGGTCCCAATTCCCCTGCTTACGAGCAACTCTGCCAATACAGTGTTGATGTTTAATTCCTCGCGCAGTTTGTTGGTTATTTTGACATCAGTTTTAGATTTTAGTACCCACCTTTTTTGCATATCTTTGCACAATATTTTAAGTGTAAATATACGTTTTAAGGCTGGACTTACCTAATTCCTAAACCCGGTATTGGTTCGCTGTTGCTTAACGTGCATATTCCCAATGTTTTAAATATGGTGCAGGCTTATTCTTTATATGAAGGTTCTTTTTCAGTAGACAAGAGTAGAAAATTTATCCCCTTTGATCCGTTAATAGATAAGCCTCAGGATCGTCCTGGCTCCCTATTTATTCAAGTTCACCCTTTTTTGATTGAAACTGATGCGGGGCTTGTATTATTTGATACCGGTTTGGGCTATACCGATGAAAATGGTGGACTGCAGTTGCATGCTAATATCCGTAAGCAGGGTTTCACTCCAGCAGATGTGAAATATGTGTTGATGTCTCATCTTCATAAAGATCATGCTGGCGGAATGGTGACATTTGAAAACGAGACTGGACGTGTCGCATTTCCTGAAGCAGAGTATATTGTCCAGCGTGGCGAATGGGAGGATGCCTATTCCGGAATCTCCAGTTCATATCGGACAGAGATTTTTGATGTCATTCAACGCAGTGGAAATTTGGTTCTGGTAGAAGGCGCTGGAGAGATAAATGCCGAAATCAGCTACGCGCTCAATGGTGGACATACAGCACATCATCAGGCATTTCACATTCAGACCCGTGGTGAGCATTATTTCTTTGGCGGTGATGTGTTGCCTGAGCCAGAAGAGATTTTTCATAACTATGTTGCCAAATATGATTTTGATGGCCGGCGCTCCAAAGAGCTGCGTCAGGCGTATTGGGCAGAAGGCGCACCAGCAGGCTGGATTTTTTTATTTTACCACTCAAAAAACATCAGCATCGGCCGTAGTCAGCTCCGTGAAGATGGTACCTATAAGCTGATGGATGCAAATTCATAAAAGAAAAACCTCCATGGCCTATGCGGCACATGAAGGTTTTTAAGAAGGTTTTAGTAACCTGGATTTTGCGGGAAGGCTGCTCCGGTATTACTGTCAATAACTTCCTGCGGTATCGGCCAAAGAATAAATTCTTTCTTGACGACGGCCTTTGACTGCGAATTCAGTGTTTGCACCCGGCGTAGGAAAACGTCCTCACCGAAGCGGGCAAGTGTCATACGGCGCATTTCTTCACCGATAAGTTCTCTTGCGCGCTCGTCCAGAATGAAGTCTGCATTAACCGCTGAAGCATCGATTAAGGAGGCTTTTGCACGTGCACGGACTGCATTGATGGCATCCTTTGCTAGTGCTGGTTTATTGGCACGCCAATAAGCTTCAGCCAACAGCAGGTAAGTCTCCGCCAGACGCACTTTCACGCGATCCTTCATATTTCCTTCAAATGCAGGGTCGACAGCTGTTTTTCCATAGAAAAATTTGGTTGTTGTCGGGAATACGTTGCCTGATTCCTTGATTGCATCCGTAAGTTCGATTTTCTTTCCATAGAGTTCAGGTACGGAAGGATCATTATAATACCAATCGCGTTTGATATTGAAAGAGGAGTTTCTGACATCTTGTTTTTCATAACTATCCAACCACCATTGATAAGGACGTACATGTCCAAGACCTCTTCCGCCAAGGGAATCAGCCAGAGCAAATCCCTTTTGCTGTGAGTAGAAAGGTACCCAGGCACGCTTGCTCCAATCGGTGTAGCGGTCACCACCGCCTTGTGTATTGTATTCTAATTGGATGGCCCAAATTGTTTCTTGGTTACCAGAACTGCGATTTTGATTGTTTTCGATAAACATATCGTGGAAATAATCTCCGGCTTTATCTTTTTCGGCGCCGAATCGCTGCTCATTTAACTTAAAGAAACCGCTTTGAATCACTTTGTTGGCAGCCTCTGCTGCTAAATCTGGCTGTCCAGCTTCGATATATGCCTCTGCGAGGTAGTGTAAGGCAGCCCATTTTGTCAATTTACCCTCCTGGATTGTTCCTGGATTGTCAGGTAGATTTTCGCTCGCGTATTTAAGGTCTTCAATCATGTGCGTCAGGATTTCAGCTTTCGGCGTGCGGGTGAAATCGCGGCGTGGTGTTTCCGATACTTTGTCTACCCAGGGCACATCACCATACAGATTGACTAAGTAACGATAGCTATAGGCGCGGAAGAAACGGGCTGTTGCTTCCACACGTTTTGGGTCGTTATCTTTGTCTGTCCAGCTGATGCCATCCTTCTTTAAGGCTTCTAGGATCGTGTTGGTATTGCCGATAAAGCCGTAGGCATATTTCCAATAATTGCGCACATAAGATGAGGCGGGATTTAGCGTATAATTGCTAAAAGGGGCCAATGTAGCATCTGTTCCTGTGGTTTTGATGGCAACAATATCTGTTCCAACCTGTAGCGCCTCTTGCGGTGTTGCACCTTGGGAAAAGATACTTCCATTCCAGGTCAGGAATTCCATGCGTGCATAAGAATATAAGCCATTTAGTCCAGTTTCGAATCCTTTTGTATTAATATAAGTATTATCTGGCGACTGAAAACTGCTGGTGTCTTCATTTAAGAAGTTTTTGCTGCAACCCGTAAAAAGTAAGCTTAGGCCGGCTAGCATTGCATATAAAGTTGTATTTCTTTTCTTCATGATGTTGATGTGTTTAGAATTGGACATTTACTCCCAAAGAGAATGTTCTCGCAACCGGATAAGGGCTGGCGATGTTAGTTGTCGTTGGATTACCTGTCGTCGAACTTACGCTCAATGCTTCTACGTTGTAACCTTTGATCTTAGAGAATGTATAGAGGTTGCGTGCATTGATAAATGCTTTGATAGAAGAGAGGTTCAGTTTTTTTAGAAAATCTCCATCAAAGGTATAGCCTAGGCTAAAGTCTCTGATTCGCCAGTACGATGAATTGATGTAGTAGGTATGATTGTTTACAGGTGTGTATCCAGGCGATGGAATATCCGTATTTGTACGCTCTGGTGTCCAGTAAGGCATGTCAGCAAGATAATTAGCACCGTTGTTAGGTAAGAAACGTTCGATATTTTTGAAATCATCTATTTTCGTTCCACCAAAAGCTCCATTCATAAAGAAGGATAGGGAGAAATTCTTGTAGGTGAAGTCATTGCCGATACCAAGTGTATAAGGCGATATTTTGTTCCCCATCATGGTACGATCATTGGCATCAATTTTACCATCGTTGTTCAAATCTGCTAGCTTGGCGTCGCCAGGTTTCGCTTTAGGTTGATATGAATTTGCGATGTCGTCGCCCTCTTGCCATACACCAATGACTTTATAGTCATAGAAAATACGAATTGGCTTTCCGATTAACCAGGCATTGGTTAAATCATCTTTTCCATCAGCGCGCAGTTTGGTGATTTTGTTGTTGTTGTTGGCAAATGTGGTATTAACATTCCATTGAAAATTATCATTTTTGACCGGTATGGCATTTAAGGTAACTTCGATCCCTTTGTTGGAAGTTTCGCCGATGTTGGTTAAAATAGTATTATAACCATTCATGACAGGGACCTGTTCACTTAATAAAAGATCCGATGTTTTTGAGGAGTAGTAGTCGATCGTTCCTGAAAGTCGGTTCTTAAGAATACCAAAATCCAGACCAAGATTTAACGATGCTGTCGTTTCCCAAGTTAGATTGCTTCCACGGCCATTGAAATTCATCACGAGTCCTTTGACCGGATCAAGACCATAGATATAATCTACGTTGGTCAGACGGTCGTAGGTTTGATAAGGAGACACCGCCTGGTTTCCATTCTTACCATAAGAAACACGAAGTTTTAACAGATCGAAATAGTCTTGCACGTTTCCTTCTTTAGAAATTACCCAGGCGCCCGCCACCGACGGAAAAAATGCATATCTATTGTTGATAGAAAATGCACTATAACCATCCGAACGACCGGTCAATGTTAATAGGTAGCGATCCTTAAAAGCGTAGTTTATTCTTCCCATATAGGAAATCATCGCTGTATTTTGGAGATTGGATTCGATCTTGAGATTTTTAGATGCAGAAGCCATGTTGTTATATCCAGCATCTGATACAAAATCGTCTCCATTCATTCTTGAAGTTTTTAGATTGGTCTTCTGCGAAGAATAGAGGCCCACAACGTTGATCTTATGGTCACCAAAGGTACGGTCATAAGTCAAGAGATTTTCCCAGGTCCAGTCCCAGAAATGCTCGTTATAAATGGAACCGGTACCATTCACACCGCGTCCAGTGACCGTATTTGAACCGTAGTAAGAGTTCTCGTTGACATTTCTATAGTTTGTTCCGAAAGTGGTTTTGAAACTTAATCCTTCAATAGGGAGTTTCACATCAAGCCAGGTATTTGCATAGACTGTTCTTCGTGTCTGATCCCACTGACCTTTTTCGTCTGCGAATGGATGTGCCCAAAGTGTTTGTGCATACATTGGGTACGTAACAGCAGTACCATCGGCATCGCGGTTTTTACTGTAAGGAGAAAGTTTGACAACACTTTCGAGGTTGGGCTGTACGCCATCGCGGTTGCCTTGAGAAGCTTGCATGGTCATTCCTAACTTTAACCAGGAGCTTAAGCTTTGGTTGAGGTTTAGATTGACATTGTATCTTTCATATGGGGTGTTTTTTACCACTCCATCTTGATTGAGGTAACTGACAGAGGCATAATAATCGGATTTATCCGTTCCGCCTGAAAAGCTGAGCTGATGTTCCTGGACTGGTGCGCCGCTATTAAATACTTCATCCTGCCAATTGACTTCTTCTCCTTTTTTGTACTGTTCCAAAACGTTGGCAAAAAGATAATTCTCCGGATTAAGCTGGTCGCCGGTTTTTCCTTTTGAAGCCTGGTAATCACGCATAAATTGGATGTACTGTGGACCATTCATCAATTTAAGGCGGCGTTCCACACTTTGAACCCCAAAATAACCGTTATAATTAATGCGCGCTTTTCCTGCCGCTCCTTTTTTCGAAGTGATGAGGATAACGCCATTTGCAGCTCTTGAACCATAGATTGCAGTAGATGATGCATCTTTCAATACCGAAATACTGGCAATTGTATTGGAGGAGATATCACCTAGGGAACCGCTAAAAGGAATACCATCTAAGATAATTAGCGGGGCGTTGGAAGCTGAGATCGAGTTCTCGCCCCGAATATTGATGGAGGCTGTTTCTCCTGGTTTGGCCGATCCTGAATTGATCGCCAGACCAGAAATTTTACCTTGAAGTTTGTCGACAACATTTGGTGAGTTTATTCGCTCCAGCGATTTTGCTTCTACTGTCGCGATACTTCCTGTTAAATCGCTTTTTTTCTGTTTACCATAACCCACGACCACGACTTCATCCAAAACGTCCTCGGACTTCGTTAAGGTTATTTGTGCTGCTTGTGAGGCAGGAACTTCTTTGGCTGTAAATCCGACGGAGTTAAATGTTAGGATGGCACTTTTTGAACTGACGTTCAGTGAGAAGACACCGTCTTGATTAGTTGTCGTGGCTGCTGCTTTGCCTTTCTCGGAGACGGTAACGCCGCTTATTGGTTTCCCGTTTTCATCAACGACCTTACCGGAAATAGCTTGCTGGAAAGGTGAAGGGGTTGTTATTGCTACCAAGTTTCGTGGATTCGCAACCCCGTAAACAGGTGCCACTAATGACAGAATTGATAAGGGTGTCAGAAGGATGAGATGACTCTTTTTGACCATAGGTGTGTAATTTAGATTCAGTAAGTGTTTAATGGGGGCAATTATAAAGAAATAATGCGTTGTCAATTCTCCGCTTATTGGAACAAACGTTTGCATGAACTACGAAAACGTTATAGAAATAGGCGTTTGTAATGAAAATGTAAACTAATAGGATCTGATGTAATTGACTAAATGTTTGGAATGTTAATTTAATAGCGATGCGATAAGCTCAGGTGGTTTAACATTGAGCTGTCAACTATCCCAAGGAAGAGAAATCCAATAAAATCGGTTAAAAAGCTTGTTTTTTCGTCGTTTTTTTAGTATTTTGGGGTAATTTGCTTCTTTTGGCCCATTCCGTCAGATGCCTGCGGATTCGTTTAAGATTGATTTTTTGGGTAAATTTGTATTTTAGTAGCTAAGGGCTAACGCTGTTTTTTCTGAAAGCGTTTGTTTTTTATTGATTCGTGTTTCTTTTTAGAGGTATCAATAAACTCGTTGCACTTAGTTATTGGCAAGAAAGAACCTTTTTTGTTTCCATCACTTTTGTGGCATACAAATTTTGGAGGTTTTATTATCAGTATTTATTTAAATAGAAGATTATGTCTATTGTAAGAGAGTCCGATCTGATTGGAATTGGAAAAAAATTTCAAATTGAAACCGATGCTGGAGACAACATGGTTGTTGTTATCCATGACGATGGCAGACGGGAACTTTATCGCTATGATGACGAGGAGCACGAGTCACGTTGCGTTATGACACTAAATGACGATGAATCTCGTCAGATCGCAGGTATTATTGGTGGCCTGTCCTACAAGCCAAAGGCTTTGGAGACAATTGAGGTTGCTTTGGACGATTTACGTATTGAATGGTACAAAGTAGAAGGTAAAAATGAAGGTGCCGGAAAGACAATCGGCGAACTGGAAGTGCGCCAGCGTACGGGGGCTTCGATCATTGCTGGCATACGGGATGATGACACGGTTATCAATCCTGGACCATCCTATTTAATTAGCCCGGGCACCACCCTTGTCATTGCCGGAAAGAAGAATAATATTAAACTTTTAAAGGAAATTTTACTGTAATTTATGCTATCACATACCTTAATTCTGGAAATTGGAATCGCTGTAGGACTTGTTGCCATTGTTGGCTTAATTGCCAATAAGCTTAAGTTTTCTGTTATTCCATTTTTCATCATCATAGGTATGGTATTAGGTCAGCATGCCCCACAAGTTGGTATGGTGGATTTGACATTTACAGAAAGTAAACCCTTTATAGATTTCATGGGGCGGCTTGGCGTATTATTCCTGCTGTTCTACCTTGGTCTTGAGTTTTCAGTCAATCGGCTTATTAAGTCCGGTAAAGCAATTGTGACCGGAGGAACAATTTATGTCTTACTGAATTTTACCTCAGGTTTGTTGATCGGATGGCTGATGGATATGCCTTTTAAAGAAATGATGGTGCTATGTGGTATTATGACAAGTTCATCCACAGCGATTGTTGCAAAGGTTCTAACAGATCTTAAACGTACGGCTAACCCCGAGACGGAGGTTATCATGGGAATGATTATGTTCGACGATCTGTTTATAGCGATGCATATCTCCTTTCTTTCGGGTCTGATACTGACAGGGAGCAGTTCGTTTTGGACGGTTGCCGGCACTTCACTGCTTGCCTTGGGATTTATATTGACCTTTTTGATCTTGGGCAGAAAACTGGTGCCTTCGATCGACCGTCTATTGAAAGAGAAAACTTCCGAATTATTCATATTGATCATCTTTGCGCTTCTTTTTATTGTCGCGGGATTCTCGGAAACGATTCATGTGGCGGAGGCTATTGGCGCGTTGATGGCCGGATTGGTGTTGGCGGATTCGCAATACATCAAAAAGATCGAATCGATGGTATTGCCCTATAAGGATTTCTTTGGCGCCATGTTTTTCTTTAGTTTCGGATTATCCATTGATATTATGTCGCTTGGAGGTGCTGTATTGTGGGCTTCGATTGCAGCGCTGGTAACGGTGATGGGCAATCTTGCTTCGGGATATTTTGCAGCTAAATTTTCGGGTATGAAACCAAAAACCTCATTTGATATTGGCTTTACCCTTTCGGCCCGTGGCGAATTTTCCATTATTATGGCGAATATTGGTAAAGCCGGAGCTCTATTACCCGTTATTCAATCCTTTGTAGTCGTATATGTTCTCATTCTTTCCATTGTGTCCCCACTATTGACCAAAGAGTCACGTAATCTTTGGAAATTGTTCTTTGGAAGCGATGCTAATACAGCCAAGCCTTTAAAAAAGCTGAGCGATCTGGAAAATAATCAGAGCAATTAGCCCTTCTGGATAAGAGCGCTATTCTTTTATAATTGATCAAAAGCAAAAGGGGCGGAGCAAAAGTCAGGTCAAACCTTTGGAAGGTCGACTATCGGAAATAATACAAGATAAAATACATAAAAAACAGGTCTATCCAGAAATACTGGATAGACCTGTTTTTTATGATGAGTTGCTTAAATTTTACAGAAAGCCTAATTCTAGCTTTGCTTCTTCGGACATCATATCTTTGGTCCAGGGTGGGTCAAACGTCAATTCGACCAATGCTTCTTTGACTCCTTCAACGCCAGCAACTTTTTCCTGCACTTCATTCATGATTTCGCCAGCTACCGGACAGCCTGGAGCCGTTAGAGTCATCACGATCTTTGCAATACCCTCTTCCTTGGTAATAATTTCATAGACAAGTCCCAGATCTACAATATTTGCAGGTTTTAACTCGGGATCATAAATCGTTTCCAGTACAGCTTGGATCTGCGGTGCTAGCCCCAGTTTATCTAATACGATGATACTCATTTATTCAGTTTTTTATCGTGAATAGCGTCCTGATAGATCGCTAATAATTTATCTTGATTTATTTCAGGAGTAAAATTACTAAAATAATAAGCTTTGCTGGTCTTTCTTATCTCATCTTTTTCATTTGTCGATTTTATACTCCAGGCCGTCAGACACTGGACGATATCTTTTCTATTGTGGGGGTCGAAAGTCTGTCCTGTTTTATGGGGAATGATCAGTTCGGGCAGTGGACCTAGATTGGAGCAAAGCACGGCAGTCCCGACAGAGTAGGCTTCAAGGATAGTAATCGGCATACCTTCAAAACAAATTGAGGGAACGATCAGCGCCTGTGCATTTGCGATCAAGGGAAGTATTCCAGTCCTCTTTTTAAAGCCTAGGTAGGAAATATTCGGTTGGTCTTTGATCCGCCGAATGACCTCTTCTTCGAGCGGGCCGCCGCCAATAATCTGTAATTGAAAATCTGTGCCGATAAAGGCATCAATCAGATTTAATATCCCCTTCTCGTCCGAAAGACGACCGACGTAAATAAAATAAGGCTGCGTAATGTCGGATGTTATTGCGGCAGGAAAGACAAAGTTGGGTTTAATATCAAATTGTGTTGATGGGAGCCCTAAAGTTGATCCAACAAAGATTTTTTTTGCAAAGGAGCTTAAGGTGATGTAGCGATTTACCTTTTTCCAAGTTCCTATTTTACGATGAAACCAATAATTCAGCGCAAGAAGAAATGTTTTTACAGTCGAATTATTAAATGCTTTTTGCCGAACTGCCGTCCAGGGAAACTCTTCCTGGAGTGAGTCCAGAAAAAGGTGGTTGTGATGGTACAACGTTGCCGAGGGGCATAGTAGGCGAAAGTTATGCAAGGTCATGACCTGTGGGATGCCGAGCTTGGCAATCGTACGCAGAATAATCGGACCCGCAGCATAATGCGTATTGTGAATGTGGACAATATCTGGTTTAAACGCATGAATTGTTTTCTTGATGCGCTGTGCTGCACAGATATTCCAAAAAGATCCCAAGGTCTGTAATGCGCCCCGCCAACCTTTTTTATTCTGAAAGGTCAGCGTGTGTACCTCATGTTCCTGAGCGAGAAGGGAAGATTCCTGCTGGAATACAGTGTCTTCACCACCAGGAGCTTGATAAAATGTATGGATAATCAGTATGCGCATAATAAAAGACTTATACAAATGTACAATTTTGGGGTGACTTCCTTTAACGGGACAAAATTGCCATTTCTATATGATTATTGCTATATTCGCAAGATTCGATCGTAAAGATATATGCAACATTTACAACAACTCGTGATAGAGGCGATAGAGACAAGTCAATTTCCTGAAACACCATCAAATTTATATGATCCCATACGGTATATATTGACTTTGGGCGGGAAGAGGGTTCGACCGGTGCTGACATTGATGGCCGCCGAATTATTCGGCATGCAGGAGATGGACGAGATTATCCCCGCTGCCAAGGCAGTGGAATTTTTTCATAACTTTTCACTGATCCACGACGATTTGATGGATAAAGCTCCTTTAAGACGAGGTAAAACAACAGTGCACGAAAAGTGGGATGCTAATATTGCCATATTGTCTGGCGATGGACTGTTGGTTAAAGCTTATGAGGAAATCTCAAAGTGTAATCCAATTTACCTACCTGCAACCCTGAAGATTTTGAGTAAAGTAGCTATGGAAGTATGTGAAGGGCAACAATTGGATATGGATTATGAAAGCAGGGACACGCTTACGATGCCTGAATATATCGAGATGATCCGCCTAAAGACTTCGGTGCTATTGGGTGGAGCATTGCAGCTGGGCGCGATTTTGTCGGGAGCAGATGAAAAGCAGCAGCAGCTGATCTATGAATTTGGCGAGAATGTAGGTTTAGCATTTCAATTGCAGGACGATATCCTGGATGCTTATGGAGATCCAGATACCTTTGGAAAGATCGTTGGTGGTGATATTATGATCAATAAAAAAACCTATTTACTGGTAAAGCTGATGGCGGTGATTTCGGACGAAGATAAGACAGTCTTACAACGTTTATTGGAAGCCTCCATGGAGACTGCTCCCTCAAAAGTAGCTGATATGCTTGCATTATACGAGAAGTATGAAATTAAAACAGCAGCGGACGAATTGAAGGATATCTATACACAACGGGCATTTGAAAAAATGGAAGCATTGAATGTACCAAATGAACGTAAAGAAGCGTTATTAGTGTTAGCAAATAACCTTTTGGTGAGACAGCAATAAGTATAAATTCTATTAAAATTCGTATCTTGCCATTAAATGGTTATTTTGTAAGAAAATAATTAAATAAATTTTTAGATTACGTTCATGGAGCCTTTAAAAATCACCGTATTTCAAGCATATCTATTCTGGGAAAATATAGAGAAAAATCTAAATAATCTCGCGCTCAGACTTTCATCGCTGCGTGAGAAGACAGATGTTATTATTCTCCCCGAAATGTTTAATACAGGCTTCACGAACAATGTTGAAAAATGTGCCGAACCTGCAAACGGCCCCACTACGAGGTGGTTATTTGAAATGGCAAGCTCGCTTAATTGTGTTGTTGCCGGTTCATTGATTATCGAAGAAGGTGGGAAATACTATAATCGTTTTGTTTGGATGTTTCCTGATGGAAAATATGTTAAATATGATAAGCGCCATCTTTTTGGATTGTCAAAAGAAAGTGAATACTTCGAGCCAGGTAATGAACGCATCTTGGTGGATATCAAAGGATGGAAAATTTGCCCGATGATTTGTTACGACCTTAGATTCCCCGTCTGGTCTAAAAATCAAAATGGAGCATATGATATCTTAGTTTATACTGCAAGCTGGCCTGATAAGCGCTCTGCACACTGGAGAGCCCTTATTCCTGCACGTGCGATAGAAAATCAGGCCTATGTCGTTGGGGTGAACCGCGTAGGGCATGATGGTAATGATATTTATTATTCCGGCGGCTCGATGTGTATATCTCCACTAGGTGATGTGGTGTATTATAAACCGGAAGATGAGGATCTGTATACATTTACTTTAAATCCGAATGATCTATTGGAAGCCCGTGAGAAATTCCCTTTCCTGAAAGACTCTGATTCTTTTACTATCGGCTAACTCCCTCTAAAATAGGTATAATTGCAAGCAATTGTTTTTGCTGAACGTGTTTGTTTTTTTAGGGACATCAAGAACTTTCATGCCTGTTGGTGATTCAGGGGAATTATGAAAGTTTTCTCTGAAAGTGTCTGACGTTATTGGCCAGCAAGAATCTTCAACTCGTTTTCATTGTAGTTAGTGTCTGCAAAGCCCTG
Source organism: Sphingobacterium sp. (assembly GCA_022712315.1). Classification (GTDB taxonomy): domain Bacteria; phylum Bacteroidota; class Bacteroidia; order Sphingobacteriales; family Sphingobacteriaceae; genus Sphingobacterium. The sequence goes on from JALAGS010000202.1 coordinate 31,135, forward strand.
AAGGTTTTGTTTGTATCCTTTTTATTTATTAAATTCAGTCTAGTATAAATCAAATTTTTATGATTTATCAACATCTACTGATGACATGTTGATAAAATTTTGTTTGAGAGAGCTATATTAAAGTGTAATTTAGGCTAACTATTAGCCAAAATACGTTTAGTTTTTTCTCATGTTTTATAAAAGACGACGTTTTATTATTGCAATAAGTTGCGTAAACAACCATAACCATTATTCATATGTTGGACCAAGATTTAGTATCACAAGAGTATTTTTATAATTTCCTGACTGGAAAATACTCAATTGCAGTTATGCGGAGATTACAGCGTAATCTCAAGGAGGCCGGGTTAAACATTACTTCTGAACAATGGAGTATCATGTATAACCTGTGGGTGGAAGAGGGGCTTACTCAACAGGAACTAGCTATTCGCACATTTCGAGATAAACCCAGTGTGACTCGTTTAATTAATAACCTGGAACGTGTAAATCTGGTTATCCGTGTTAACGATAAAAATGATAGACGATCCAATCTGATTTATTTGACGAAAACGGGGCGAAAGATGAAGGACGAGGGGATGAAGCAGGCAAAAATTACCATAGAACAGGCCCTAGGAGGATTGGCCGACGATCAGATTGCTTTGTCAAATACGATTTTGCACCGCGTACTGTTTAATCTGAAATAAAATAGCGCGCTGTCTGATTGTTTTTTTGAAAGTGGCTGATGTATTGGCCAGAAAGAACGGTTAGTTCACTTTCATTGCAGTTGATGCCTGCCTGCAAAAAGTCATGAAGGTTTTGTAAGGGAAGTCTAAAGACATAAAAAGTCCCCTATGCGAGAATAACATAGGGGACTTTTTTATAGGATTTTTAAGTATTAATCTTCAAAAAGTTTACTTTCGAAATCTGTATGGCTATTGACCAATTTGCCTTCGGTTCCAAAATAGATTTCTTGAAAGCTTAATGTCCGAATGGCATCCACTTTACGATAGAATTTATCGGCTGATACATCTGATAGTGTCTTGAAACCACAAGCTTCCATAATTTCCACTGTAGCGCGTAACGTGTTGCGGTGAAACTGAGCGACACGCACGTATTTATCGTTTACATCGAGTCCTTTGTATAAGTGCGGTTGTTGGGTGGCAACCCCAACCGGGCAGACGTCTTCATTACATTTGAGAGCTTGGATACAACCCAATGCGAACATCATGCCGCGAGCACTGTAACATGCATCTGCGCCTAAGGCGATGACTTTCAATATGTCGAAACCCGTTACAATGCGGCTTGATACGATGACCTTGACATGTTTTTTTAAGCCAAAGGCAATCAGGGTTTTTGTTACGAACGCCAATGCATCGTATAGTGGCATCCCTAAGTTATCTGTAAACTCTAGCGGAGCAGCTCCGGTACCACCTTCTGATCCATCTACAGAAATAAAGTCTGGAAAGATTTGCGTGTTTTGCATGGCATGACAGATGTCGATAAACTCATGTTTGTCGCCGATACAAATTTTAAAGCCGATAGGTTTTCCACCAGAGAGTTCACGCATCTGCTGCAGGAAGTGCATCATTTCAGTAGGTGAGGAGAAAGCGCTATGTGCTGGAGGCGACATGACGTCTGTTCCGGGGATGACGTGACGGATAGCAGCGACTTCAGGGGTATTTTTTGCGGCAGGAAGAATCCCTCCGTGACCCGGCTTGGCACCTTGTGAGAGTTTCAGCTCGATCATTTTCACGTTTTCACGGTTTGATTTTTCTCTGAAAAGTTCTGCATCAAATTTTCCTTCTTGGTTACGGCAGCCAAAATACCCCGTACCGACCTGCCAAATTAAATCACCACCGTTGTTGTGGTAGTCACTGATTCCCCCTTCTCCGGTATTGTGCGCAAAATTTTGAAGAGCAGCACCTTTATTTAGCGCCGTAATCGCTGTTTTACTCAAAGCACCATAACTCATTGCGGAGATGTTGAACACACTAAGGCTATAAGGCTTTTTACAGGCTGCATTTCCAACCGTGGTACGCAGATCGTGGTTTTCGATATGGCAAGGGAAAACGGAGTGCGCCGCCCATTCGTTCCCCACAGCCTGCGGATCAGTCTGCATACCAAAAGCTACAGTTTCACGCTGATTTTTAGCACGCTGGTAAACGATTGAGCGTTGTCTTCTGTTGAAAGGACGTCCATCCATGTCCGATTCCCAAAAATATTGTCTCAGTTCAGGACGGATAGATTCGAAGATATAACGGAAATATCCCACTAAAGGATAATTACGCAGAATGGCGTGTTTGGTCTGGAAACTATGGTATAACGCGATCAATAGCAATGGAAATGGGATGATAAGCAGCCAAAACCAGCTTGATGTAAATATAAATCCAAATGATACAATGATTAAATTAATCACAATCATTATTGAAAGAATGAGTTTTCTAACTTCCATAGAAAATACGATTGTTTAGTTTTAATTCGCTATTTTAATATTTAGCCCAACTGATTATTTTATTACTCAATTAGCATTCCAAAATGCGCTTTTGGACGAAGCAAATGTACTAAAGTTCCATAAGTAAATGGATATATTTAGCCCTTGGAGATAAGTTTTGATAAGTTTATAACCGTTTCTAACAAACTATTTTCTTTTAGTAATCTCCTGCGACAAAAGTTGATAGATTTGCTGTAAATCTGGTTTATTGCTAATAAATTGCAAATGTTTTTGCATTGTCGCTACGTCTTGTCGGATCGCTGGTCCTGTCTGAACTGTTATTGGAATATGATTTTGTACTTTTTCTGCCGTCTCCAAGATGATTGGTTTGATCAGATCAAAGGATAAGCTGTTTTCTTCCAGCAGCTCATAAGCCATCTGATAGAGGATATTCGAGAAATTATTGACCATGACCGAAGCGAGGTGAATGGCGAGTCGCTGCTGTGAATTGCAATAGATGCTCTGCGGTGCAAATGTTTGTACAAACCGAAGTAGCGTGGCACTATTTTGATCTGTATTACCTTCAACACAAAATGGGATAGCTGAAAAATCGACTGCTTTGTTTTTTGACAGGGACTGCGGTGGATAAATGACTCCCGTATTTTTAAATTCAGTCAGTACAGACAGGTCGGTCGCTCCTGAGCAATGGACAATAATACCGGTTAAATCCTTCGGTAGCGCTTCTATCACAGGTAAGATGGCCTGATCCGAAACAGCAACAAGGTAAAGGTCGGCATGGAGGTCGAGTTCAGAAAGCTGGTCAATTGCAGGGCAATGAAGTGCAAAGGCCAATGCAGATGCATTGGCCTTTGTTTTACTGTAGATCTGAACGATATGCTGTCCTATTTTTTGAAACTGTTGTCCAAAATGCGTAGCGGCATTACCGCTTCCTAAGATCACAATGTTCATTATTTAAGTGCTTTTCGTTTCTCCTCTTTGTTTCTTCTCACGATGGACATGATAAAACCGATGGTCATCACAATTGTTCCGCACCAGAAGAAGTTGATATACGGGAATTTAATGGCTTTAAATACGACCCATTTCTTTTCCGGAAGTGGCTTCTGATAAACCATAATTTCCAGTTTATCTTTGTCAGGTTTAATTCCCGTAAACCTGAATTTAAGCCCCTGCTCGTTGACGTCCTTATTGAAATCGTAAACACCGCCCTCTTTAATCAAGTAAATAGGTTGCACCTCATACTGCTTGTTGTCGGCCGAAAATACTTTTATTTTCAATCCCACCATCACGTCATTAGGTCCCTTTGGAATTTTCTCTAGGTGAGCCTCTTTGTTTAAGCCTTCAATGACATAATACCCGTTGCGGTAACGTAAGGTATCACCGATATTCACCTGGTAGGTTGCTGGCTCCTCGTAGTCTTCGAAACCAGTTTTTTCTTCGGCTGGAACTTTAGCATGTGTCGCTTGACTTTCAGCTGCGGCTGCGGTAATCAGTGTATATACATCATGTGTAATATAATGTTTGGTCGCTGGAGTACCAATCAAACCGCCCATTTTTGCATTGTTTTGCGCAAACGGCTGTAGTACAAATTGCTCTTTAATTTTACCTGTTTCCTCGTCGATACGCTCATATTTTATTTTATAAAACGTATTCGGTGCAACAATGCTATCTCCGATATAGGTAATTTTATATTCACCCATTTGTACAGGTTCACCTTCGGTCAAGAAGAGGTTATCGCCAGGTTTCTCTACTTTGTCAAATCCAGATACAGCGATGTAACCTGTATTGTTGACCGAAATCACTTCGTTGGTTGCCGCGGCCACCATAGCACCAATCAGCAATAATCCAAAGCCGATATGCGCTACCGAAGAGCCGGCCAATTTCCATTTGCCTTTGACAGCATCACCCAATACGCGGATATTTGCCAGAATACAGAAAATACTTGCGAAGGTGATCAAGATATAGATCAGGTTGGTATAGGTCTTCGTAAAATAGACGACTGCAGCCGTTAGGATTAGAGACACAACCACTGATGCGACTGTAGAAGCCAAAAACTTGCGGCTATCTGTCCGTTTGTATTTTAAAAATTGGGTAAATCCGGTTAAAATCATCACAATGACTGCAAAACCCGATTGCCATTTGTTATAATGCTGTATCGGTTCCAAAGGCGGAGCTACCTTGGTGCCGAAAATCTTGTTAAATACGGGAATGGACGTTGAGGCGATGATCTGCGCACATGCGACAGTCAATACCAAGGCGCCAATAAACATCCAGAATTCTCTCGAATAGATATCTTCATCCTTTTCTGTGATTGGCATTTCTTTCTTTTTGATTGTAAGAAATACCACCATGATAACCAAGAAGACAACATTGAATAAGATTAATTGTCCGCTCATCCCCAAATCGGTGAAAGAGTGTACTGATGTTTCTCCCAAGATACCGCTGCGTGTCAAGTAAGAAGCATAGATCACAAGTACAAAGCTGATCATCGCTAAAAATGTAGCGGTGAAATAAGAGTGGCCTGAATTTTTATAAGCGATCATAACGTGTACTGCAGCGATCAAGGTAAACCAAGGTATAATCGATGCATTTTCCACAGGATCCCATGCCCAGAAGCCGCCAAAATTAAGTGCCTCGTAGGCCCAGAAGGAGCCCATGATAATACCAGCACCTAAAATCATGACTGCAAATAAAGCCCAGGGAAGTGCAGCATTGATCCATTCTTTGTAACGTTTGGTCCAAAGAGCACCTGTTGCATAAGCAAAAGGAACAATCATGGAAGCAAAACCCAAGAATAATGTCGGTGGGTGAATCACCATCCAGTAGTTCTGAAGCAAAGGGTTCAGACCATTTCCGTCGGTAATAAGTGACAGGTAATTGGCTTCTCTAAAGATTGGAATATCCATTGCTTCACGCAAGAGGATAAAAGGAGAACTTCCGATACGAAGCCCAAAGATTTCCACGCCGATAATCATGGACGCTAAAAATGCCTGACACAACATCACGAAAGTCATGACCGAAGATTCCCAGCTCTTTGCTTTAAATAGCAAAACCGAACCTAATACCGTTTGCCAGAACATCCACAGCCAAAAACTACCCTCTTGGCCTTCCCAAAAACTGGAAATTATATAGTAGGTAGGTAGCGTCTTGGAAGAGTGGGCCCAAGCATAGTTATATTCAAAGAGGTGATTGTATATAATATAAAATAACGTGGCACCGATCGCCACCACGGAGACCGCATTGATCCAGAAAGAAATACGGGCAATTTTTTTCCATGAATTCTCTTCAGGGTTTTTTGTTGCAAAAAAGTAACTGATGCAGGATAGAAGTGCAGCACCAAAAGAAAGTACAATAAAAAATTGTCCGATCTGCCCCGGCAGCAGGTGCTCACCAACGTAATTAACGTCCATTGAAAATTGATTTTACGAATTAATTATTGAAAGCAGTAGCATTGATCTCGGTGACAACCGATTTATCATTATATTTTGACGGACATTTCATCAATATTTTGCTTGCCCTAAACACGTTCCCATCCATTTTTCCCGTCAATACAATTTGCTCTGAACGTTCAATATCTTGAGGTTTGGCACCCTTAAAAATTACCTCACATTCTGTACCATCATTGTCGTACATGAAAAACGAGAATCTGTTGGCGTCAGTTTTAGGATCATAATGAAGCGCTTTGTCTTTATTCAATTGACCTACCACATATAGTTCGGTTTTCTTTTCTTTAGCTTCGGTAAATGTCGAGTATGTACTTGAATCGGTGTAGATCACAAGTATCATGGCAATTGCGACAGCAATGATAGCGATTAGAATAATGGAACTTTTTTTCATCTTGTATTTGAAATTATTATAAGCGTTGAATCTCTTCGTTATCAATGAGACCGGTTCGCTCGATTTGTTTTTTATCCGTAATGATTTAGCATGAGTCAAATATTAGAAGCTTTGACAGCGGATTTAACCCTATGGTAATCTCATGTATGTTTTTTATTTCCTACGGAGCAACCCAAACGGAATCCTGTTACCGGCTGCTCCGCTATGTTAAATGCTCCCTGTTTTTAGCTCGATTATTACGCAAACCTGACAACGTCATGCCCTTGGAAATTCCAAATTGTTTACATTTGACACCTAATCGAATGCAAAATTACAAATAGATTCGCTAAGAAAGGAATAATGCAAGTTTTCCATATTATTTATATCTATTCTAAATAGGTTGAAATGATTGGAAAAATAAGCTAGATTCGAATGCTTTTGAATAATTTGAAGTGAAATTTGCTGTTTTAGGTTTATAGATATCGCATGAATTTTACAATTGCCTGTTAATATGAATGTTGCTTTGCGATTTTTAGGGTTCCTTTGGGTCCTTATATTTCCTTGTTTTTTTGTGTTTGGGCAGGTGAAATTCCGTAACCAGGAAATTTCTATCCAGAATGACAATGATGTCTATCTCTTGACGGGGCAGGATCGGTATTATACTAATGGCATCAATATCAATTATAGGATTGCATTGCCGGGGAAACTGAATAGACAGTCTTCAAATACCGTGCTGGATTTTGAACTGGGCCAACGCATTTACAATGGTATCAGTATCATTGATTATAGACGGCAGGAAAAGAAATACGATAGGCCATTTGCGGGCTACCTCTATTTTAGTGCAGCGGGGGCCCGATTCTTGCCGCATGATCAGGTTCTTGAACTCAAAACTGAATTGGCGCAGATCGGTCCGAAGTCCTACGGTGAAGAAGCGCAGAAGTTTATCCATCATCTCTTTGGTATGTATGAGGCTACAGGTTGGGATACCCAGCTAGGAAACTCCTTTGGCATTGATTTGAGCGCAAAATATAGAAAAGGTCTCTATCGGAGCAAAAATCAGGTATTTGATGTGGGAATTATGGGGGAGGGAACCATTGGTCTAAATAATACCAATATGGCTATGGCGGTTCCCCTGCGCGTTGGGAAGCTGAAATCGTATCATGCCTCGACCTTTACATATGGTCATTTGACACAGGCGAGAGGAGATGCTGACAAAGAATGGTACTTTGTTTATCAACCGAGCATAGCCCGCATTTTTTACAGTGCAACTGTAGAGGGGGGAAGGGGCAAAGATGATCCTATAGGCAAGTTATACAGTATTCAGCCATGGATGCTTAGTCATCGTATCGGTTTTAACTGGTCTAACCATAAGGTCAATTATGGCATCAATTATATCTTCAATTCGAAAGAGCTCAAATCGGTGTTTCACCGGCATCAATATGGCGAGCTGTTTTTTGCCTACCGTTTTTGATCCGCCAGCCATAGGTGTGACCTATATTGATCTGCTTCGTTGATCCGCTGTCCCGTGGAATACTTGTCATTTAAGGTTTTGTTTAACCTGGATTTTCGGGAATAGGATCGGCCAGTTTTTGCCCGATCAATCTGGTGGTGAGCATAGCGGCTACGGTGTCTCCGGTGGCGTTGAGCATTGTCGCGAGGGGATCGACCAGGGTTGCTATAATCATGATGGAAGGAATGACTTCAGTTGGCATCTGATAAACCGATATGATCAGCATTTCTCCGATATAACCACCATTAGGAATACCGCCTGCCACGATACTGACCAGCAAGGTAATTCCTACAGCCATGATCAGATTGGACGGATCAAAAAACTCCTTGCCGCTTAACAAAAGCGCGATATAGATTTTGAAGATACAGGCGATCGCCGATCCATGCTTGTGCAGGGTTGTACCTAAGGGGATGACGACGCTTGCTACGCTATCCGGAACCCCGATTCGCTTGGCTGCAAGTAAGTTGGCCGGCATGGTAGCCAGGCTGCTGCAGCTACTCAAAGCTGTTAAGGAAGGTAAAATGTTATTTTCCCAATATCTTTTAACACCCTTTAGACCGAATGCTAAAAAAGCAAATAAACTGAATGCGGTGAAAAAATATAGAATTCCAAACAGATAATATAGACCTATTGGCTTGGCATAGAAGCCAAATAACTGCGGACCTAGGGTTCCGACTTGGTACGCAAAGTATGCACCCAAACCAATAGGGGCTAGCGCCATGACCATCACAAGTAGGTTGCCCATCACAACATTGCCCGAATTAATAAAATTGCGGAAAACCTCGGCCGTTGTTCCGGATTTGCGTGTTGCAATTCCGACAAGGAATGAGAAGATAACAAATGCCAGCATATTCTGGCGTGATAATAAGCTTGAAAATTCGCTTACAGTCAGAAACCGAACCATTTTTTCACCCCAGGAATCATGAATAGCAGTGTCCATCACATTGCTTGTCTGTTCAACAGCTAACGGAGCATCTACGGGAAAAAGATAAAGGAAGAGTATGCTTGATACCCCGGCGACAACAATTCCTAATACAAATACAAATGACATCATGCCGATGATTTTTCCCAATACACTATCGCCATCGATATTGGCAACGGAGGAGGATATTGCAAAAAAGACCAAGGGTATAACGCTGACAAAGAGTAGGTTTAGGAAAATATCGCCAATCGGTTTAAGATTGTTGACACTATGGGGGAAAAAGATGCCGATCAAACTTCCGATACTGATTCCGAGAAGGAGGAGCAGGATGCTGCCATAATTCTGTACAAAAGTTTTTATAGCGTATTTCATAGGTAGCTGATTAGTTATACGGCAAGAGTTCATGACAAATGAACCGCCTGCACTGAATTTGCATCACGATTACCTTCGGATTAAGCAGTTCTAAGGCATTGCCTGCACTTTTTAGGTCTGTATATTTCATTAGGTTTTGTGAATATTTAGTATTTAGATTGCTAAAATAGTGTTTTTCTCGAATAGGTTTATTGGTATCAGTCGAATTAATGCATGTTTGTTCATTTGTTGTTTTTTTTACTGAAAAAATCTGCGTTCTTTCCGAAAGTTTCTGTTTTATTGATTTGTGTTTTTTTACTAAGACATCAGTCAGATTGCTATGTTCAAGGATTGGCCAGAAAAAAGCTTCTTATGCTTTTATGCCTGATGGTAACCGCAAAGTCATGAAGGTTTTTGATACTCGCATTGGCTTTTATATCTTTGGACATTGGCGATGGTCAGCGCAATTGGCAAGGAATACTTCATTTATTTGGACAGCTGTCTTTTGTCCAGATTTGATGTGTGAGAATTAAAACGTAAACAATTTGTAGTAAAATGGAATTTGTAACAACAGGAGATGGTTCGAAAACATTGTTTAATGCCGAAATAGGTGAATGTTATCACTCTACACATGGTGCGGTACAGGAAAGCAGACATGTGTTTGTCAAAACAGGGCTCGACCACTATGTACAAACAACAGGAGCAACCGATGTCGGTATTTTGGAAGTTGGGTTCGGGACCGGTTTGAATTTTTTGCAAACTGCCGACTTTCTTCAGGATAAATCTTTTAGGGTCGAATATGTTGGAATTGAAGGGTTTCCATTGCCTTTGTCTACGATTGCTGCAACCGGGTATGAGACGACGGTAAATCCGAAAATATGGGCTGATTATCTTGATACCTACGAAAGGGCATTGGTGGAAAATGTGCAGCTCAATGAACGGCTAAAACTTTATATTGATCATACTCTATTACTAAATTTTCGATCGCATCGGTTATTTGATGTTGTTTATTTCGATGCCTTTGCTGCGGTGCATCAACCTGAGATGTGGAATGATGCAGCTTTGGGTCATATTGCGCGGTTTGTCAAACCCGGTGGAGTCTTTGTGACTTACGCTATTACCGGAAATCTCAAGCGTAGTATGAAAGCATTGGGATTTTCAATTGAAAAGGCTCCCGGAGCGCCAGGTAAACGGGAGATGCTTCGCGCGACAAAGCTGTAGGACGTTTATAAATTTTTCATAACTAGAAATGGGAGAATAGATGCTTAGTAATCGTTGCGCATGTCAATTTTAAAAAAATTCTTCAAGCTCTTATAGTTCTTTGTAATTAGCTAAGCTTGATTTTGATGCTAGGCATAGCTTTTAGGTTCAAAGATAAATGCTTCTACAATGATTATTGACCGTGCTTCTTATGATTAACAATGCTATTATTATAAACCGCTTAGTAATGTGATATAACTATCGATATAGTGTAGTTTATCTTTGGATTTGTATTGCTGAATGTAGCGAGGATGGTCTAAAATGGTCATTTTTCCAAACAACTTTTCTTCTTTGTTGATCTTAGCAAGAAAGGTTGCATTTTTCTTTCCGAGCACAAAGACTTCATCTGTCGCTAAGCCTATCGAGATGTGCTGTTTTAAGGAATGTAGCATAAAGGGCCTGACCATGTCGAATAGTCTTTTATCGTCATAGTAGTTTGCATTGATCCAGTTGTTGGGGTTTGTTTCTCGGACAATCGCCAGGGGAAAGGGTGAATTGATATAAAATTGTTTATAGAAAATATCGGGGCCACCATAGGCTTCAATCATATCGTACATGAACACTGAAGATATTTCATGGGTATGTGCTGAATGCATTTGTATGCCGCATGCACTAGCTAATCTTTTGGTATCCGTAAAAGGAACGCCCGTTACACCTGCACCGTGTCTGCTCGGATTAATGCCAATAATGAATTTTCTTGTTAGATTATCATTATAATATTTGTGGTAAAACTGTTCCATTACCATCAATGTCTCGGGGTTATCAAGATAGGGGTTAATTACATTAAACTCCGAAGGTAGGTTTCCTCTGTAATGCAGTTGTTTATTAAATAAAATTACTTTTTCCGCAAATGTTAGCATGTTCAGTGTGTTTGAAGATAAGATTTTAAAACAGTTAAAAACAAAACAGGGCGCCAAAATAGCGCCCTGTTTTATGCTTTATCTTGGTCAGGATTAGTGACCTTGTGTACCGTCTACACCATGAGAATGTCCATGAGACAATTCTTCTTCAGTAGCAGGACGTACAGTTAAGATTTCGATATCGAAATTTAATGTTTTACCAGCCATAGGGTGGTTTAAGTCAGCAACAACAACTTCTGGAGTAACTTCAGCTACTACAGCGCGGAATTGATTTCCTTGGTTGTCTTGCAAAGGCAATACTTCTCCTACTGGAGGTAAGCCTGTTTCTTTGAACATATCTACTGGCAACTGTGCGAATGCTCTATCGTCTTTTTGACCGTAAGCATCATCCGGTGCCAATTCAAATGAAATTTTATCACCAACGTTTAAGTCTGCGATGTTTTCTTCAAATTTAGGTAACATCATACCTACACCATATAAGAAATCTAAAGGTTGTTCTGCAGTTGTTTCTTCAACGAAAACTTTTTCACCGTTTTCTACTGTGTGAAGTCTGTACGTCAATGCTACGACGTCGTTTGCTTTTATAGCCATCTGATTTTGATTTTTGGAAGCCCGAGGCTACCGTTTATTAAATATAATTTATTAACGCTTGTATTGAATCCTGTGGTAGACTGCAGGTCTTGTTTTTACAAAGATATGCTTTTGTCTCCTTTCCGACCCTATGTTCCAGGAGTGGAAGATTCTCTTCCGTACCACCGAGGATAATTTTATTAGGAATATAATATTGGTCGAGTTCCTTTTTTAAAGCCATTGCTTTATCCCCCGTCAATGCAATTTCATTGATTCCATATATTTCTTCTAGCAATAATATTGCCCAATTTGAATAGGCCGATCCATAAGTCTTGATTTGCGGGAATACATTCGCCAGTAATTGGTCTGTAATAGCGATGTAATTTTCATCGTCAAAAAGCAATCCTAATCGTTTCAGTTGACGAACCATTGTCGACGAAGAGGACGGGATTACGTTGTCCATAATTTCGCTTTTTCGTGCGATGAGTTCCTCTGCCTCCGACGAAGTATAAAAGAATGTTTTTTGTGATCCATCGTAAAACAATGCTATGGCCTTATCGGCAAGCTGTCTTGCTTTGGTGAGCCAATTGAGGTCGAATGTAGCCTCATACAATGCTATAAAGGCTTCAATAGTGAATGCATAGTCATCTAGAAATCCTGTGATCGCTCTGTTGTTATCTTTTGGCTGATGTAATAACTGGACATCATCATGAATAAGATGCGTACAGATAAACTGGGCATTGTTTAAAGCGAGTTCAAGAAAATGACTGTTTCCAATGCTTCGATAAGAATCGATGAGCCCTTTTAAAAAAAGGGCATTCCAGGTGGTGAGCTGTTTGTGGTCGAGTCCCGGACGTATCCGTTTTTCACGATAGTCGTATAATTTTTTCTTCGAAATTTTTAGAAAATCTGACCATTCGTCAGCTGACATATTGACCTCTGCCGCTAGTTGGTCTGCATTTATGGCGCAAATAGGGATGTTGGTTTTCTCTTCCGCCCAGTTGCCTAATTCAGTGATATTAAAATATTGGCCAAGGAGGGTCGCATCATCGCCCAATACCCCGTCAAATTCAGCTTTAGAGAATGAATAATATTTTCCTTCGACGCCTTCACTGTCAGCATCTAAAGCGCTATAGAAACCATGGTTTGGAGCAAGCATTTCGCGCTTGGCCCAAGTAATCGTTTCTTCGATAATCCGCTTATAGAATGGATCCCGACTTTGTTGATAAGCTTCCGCATAAAGGGATAGTAATTGCCCGTTGTCATAGAGCATCTTTTCAAAATGGGGAATATGCCAATAATGGTCGACAGCATAGCGCGCAAATCCACCACCAATCTGATCGTATATTCCACCTGATCCGATCTTTTTCAACGTAAAATGGACATGATCCAATAGTTTCTGATCGTCAGCAAGAACCCCATATTTTAGCAAAAACAACCAATTGTTTGGTAACGGGAATTTCGGCGCTTTTTGATAACCACCTTCCTTGTTATCGAAGGTTTCAGTCCAGGGCTCAACAATTGCGCTTAAGTCTTCGGTTGTATATTGTTCGGGAATAGGATTGATGGGCAGTTTCTCTGCCCGTTGAATACCGTTGTTCAGCTTTTCGGCATAGTCAAATGCGACTTCGGGTTTCTCCGCCCACATTTGTGCAATTTGCAATAAGATATTCTGCCAGTCGTGGGGTTTGAAATAGGTGCCGCCATAAATTGGTCTTCCATCCGGCAGGCAGATACAATTCAAGGGCCAGCCGCCGGCATTGGTCATCAGTTGTACAGCGAGCATATAGACCTGATCGATATCAGGGCGTTCTTCGCGGTCAATTTTGATCGATACGAAAAACTTGTTCATGGTCTGTGCGATAGCAGAATTTTCAAAACTTTCACGCTCCATCACATGGCACCAATGGCAAGCCGAGTAGCCAATGCTTACAATGATCAGTTTATTTTCGTCTTTTGCTTTTTTTAAAGCTTCCGCCCCCCAGGGCATCCAATCTACTGGATTGTATGCGTGCTGTTTAAGGTACGGTGAATGTTCAAATTGCAATTGATTCGCCATAAGACGAAGGTAGTGAAAAAGTAATTATTAACGAGCCTAGTGAAAAACATACACGTAGTAAACTTTGCTGTAGCATTTTTTTCTATTTCTACGTCGTGTTAAAGTAACTTCATTGGCTTGGAAATTAATTAGATGTTATAAAATGTCCGATGAATTTGATTATTTTTACATACGTTTATTATTAGCTTTACCGAAGTCCTATGTCAAATGACGTTGACCTGCTTAAAAAGATAGTCCAGAAAGATAGAGATGCTTTTGAGGCTATCTATAAAGCCTATTTCCGTAAATTGTATATCTTATCTTTTCGGTATGTGCGAGATGAATCAATCGCTGAAGAGCTCACCAATGATGTATTTATGATGTTATGGGAAAATGCAGGAAAATTGATTATTAATCAATCACTTGGAGCCTACCTATCCCGCAGTGTTATCAATCTCTCGCTTACCTACCTCAAAAAGAATCAACGTTTATTGGAAAGGAATAATGATTATAGCAAGGAGCTGGACCTGACAGATGAAGAAGATCAGACCGATAGCGCAGCACTTTACGAATCCAAATTATTGATGATTGAAAGCTTATTGGAAGGATTGCCACCGCAGTGTCGGAAAATTGTTATCATGAGCAAGTATGATAAGATGAAACAGCAGGAAATTGCAGACCAGCTGGGAATTTCTATTAAAACCGTAAAAAATCATTTGACGATTGCTTACGATAAAATTCGGGTGGCTTTGACAAAGCAGAAAAATTCTTTATTGCTGTTGATCGCTTTTTTATTTTTTTCATTGGGACTTTTTGTTCAGTTTATTATCTTATAAATATGGAAGAAAACAATACTTCAAGATTTATTCCTTATGACTTGATCCAGAAAAAGCTGGATGGGACTATTTCCGAAAGGGAAGGGGTGTTGCTTGAACGTTGGATTTCTGAAGATACGGAGAACCATCGATTATATGATGAAATCAGAACGATATCCGATGACCTTATTGCATTGGAACACTATAAAAATGTAGATACCAATAGTCAATGGAACAAATTTAAACTGCAGCTGGATAAAGAAGCTATTGTTCAGGACCAAGAGATGACGATACCAATCAGAACGCTTTGGAGACCCTGGATGAAATTTGTGGCTGCAGCCATATTGTTAATGGTCGGTTTTGCCGGTTATCTGAACTTTGACCGTTGGATGGGGTATGAAGTCCGATTATATGGATCAGCAGCGCAGCAGCCTACCGTACTTCCCGATGGTTCGATCATGACACTACAGGCCGGAGCAGAGGCGATTTTCAACAAACGGACATTTTCACAGCAAAGAGCTGTCGAACTAAAAAAGGGAAAAGCGCTATTTGATGTAAAGCACAAAACGGGGAGCTCTTTTGTCGTAGATCTTGAAAACAATTATGTACGCGATATCGGAACTACCTTTGAAGTGAATTTACTGGCAGAAGATGTTGAAGTACTTGTTAAGGAGGGTATAGTAGCTTTAAGCAGTGGAAAAGGAGATCATGCAGAAGAACTTATTCTGCAAAAAAATCAAAAAGGTTTGTATAAAAGGCAGACAGCGTCGCTTTCCAAAATCGATCTGTCGGCGGACAATGAGACTGATGTAGCACAAAAGCTAAGCTACTCGAATGTTCGATTGGACAGTATCTGCGCAGATCTGGAAAAGCATTTCCGGGCGAATATTACCGTTGTTGGGGATAGCTTAAAAGCACGGAAGCTGAGTATGTACTTTGATGGACAAACGCTCAATGAGATTGTTCAGATTCTCTCCAAGACTCTAAATGTGAAATGGAAATCGGGTAAAAAAGGATATACTATTTACGAATAGACTTTTCGCATTGCTGATATGAAAGATAGGGTCCTGTATCGTCTGCTCTTTTTCTGCTGGTTGGTTATAGTCATGTGTTCGAAATCCATGGGACAGAATTCCCCTGCGGATTGGCGAATTTCAATTGACACACATAACAAACAGATCATTCAGATACTTGCCGAAATTCATAAAACATACGATATATCCATGTCCTATGATGAGCAGATTTTTAACAAGGATATTATCTATAGTCGATCATTTAAAAAATCGAGTTTAGAAGAGGTTCTTGATTATTTGCTGAAAGATTCCAATATTAGATTTACGATTATCAATAGGGCACTGATCTTCTACAAAGAGGATAAAACTTTTACTATTAAGGGACGTGTTGTAGATAGTTTAAGTGGTGAAAACCTGATCGGCGCTACCTTGTTGATTGCTGAGAAAAGTAAAAGTAGCTTAAGTAATAAATATGGGTTTTATTCATTAACTCTACCCCTGGAGACCAACGTCTGTTTGGTAAGTTATGTCGGGTATAAAACAAAAATTGTGAGATTTTCTCCCGATATGGAGTTTGGTACATTTTTAATCAAACTTTCCCCTCTAGATATGAATCTAAGTGAAATCGTGATCAATGGAGACTCTATCGGGCGAAGTAAGCAATTGCAGGTATTAAATGGGAAAATAGACTGGAATAGAGCGCGGAGAAGTTCTTTCTACAAGGGAGAAGCGGATATTATCAAGGTTTTACAGATGCAAAATGGTGTTAACGGATTGACTGAGGGGGGGAGTAACTTGTTTGTTAGAGGCAGTGGTAAAGATCAGAATCTTATATTGTTGGATGAAGCCGTTGTTTACAACCCATCGCATTTATTTGGTTTGACTTCTGTCTTTAATCCTGATATATTAAAACATACTCAAATTTATAAGGATGCTATCCCATCGAATTTCGGAGGACGGATTTCATCCATCATGGAGATGAGCACACGTGATGGCGATTTAAACACAGTACATGTCTTCGGAGGCGCAAGCTTACTAGTTGCTCGCATTGGAGCTGAAGGTCCATTTATAAAGAAAGGGAAGGGATCTTTTTTAGTGACGGCGAGATCAAGTATATCGAATGTATTCAATAAAGAATATCGTTTGTTCAATGTGAAGGGGAATTATAGTGACTATAATGCCAAATTGAATTACGCAATTGGGGACCGTCATAGGGTCTATGTTTCTGGATATATCGGGCAAGATAAAGTGGTTGCACCTAATAAAAATACTAATCATTGGGGAAATTGGGCGTCTACATTACGATGGAATTATGTGCATAGTCCACGCCTGTTTATGAATTTATCCGCGATTTTTAGTAATTATTCGAACAGGTTAGATATCAGTCAGCCCGAATCGACAGAAAACCGAACATGGCTGACCCAAATTAGAGATTTTAGCCTTAAAACTGATTTTACCTATTTTGGAGGATTGGATCGCATGCTTGATTTTGGAATCCAAGGGACGCTGCATAGGTTCAAACCTGGGGAAATTTCTCCCGTTGATCTTGCTAAGGAAGAAAATATTTTCAGGGCGCAAGCATATGAGTATGCAGGATACGTATCCTTTAACTGGAAGATTGACTCTTCCTTTCGGGTCGTTTTAGGTACACGTTTAAATGCTTTTTATAGCACTTCGTTTGGACAATATTATTTATTGAATAATCAATACAAAGTATTGGCGGGAGATTTGGATAAGAAAAAGACCTATTATGGGATCGAACCTCGTTTTTCTTTGCAGTATAAGTTTGCCGATGCTTATTATGCAAGAATATCTTATAATCGTATATACCAATATCTACAGCTTTTACAGAATGATGAATTGGCTTTTTCATCGTTGGAGGCCTGGATTCCTGCTGGGCAAAATATAAAACCTCAATATACGGATGCAGTCTCATTTCGCATAAATAGAATGATTAATGGAGGATACATTGCGATAGATGGGTATTGGAAAAAGATGAAAAACCAAGTTGAACTTATTGATCATGCGCAACTTATTTTAAATCCTTTTATAGAAACTCAGATAAAACAGGGAAACGGTCGAGTATATGGTTTAGAATTTTCTTTTAATAAACGTGTAGGGCCTGTTGAAGGAACTGTTCTATATAGCTATTCTCGATCCTTTCGCAAAATTGTAGGAATAAACAAAGGCAATGAATACGTGGCTAACTATGATATTCCACATGTGGCTAAAATGAGTTTGTCTTACGATATCAATAAAACTATTCATTTGAATACATTTTATGTATTACAGTCAGGAAGGCCATTAACTTATCCAATGGGGTTTACGGAGTATGAAGGCATAATTATGCCTATTTACTCGGATAGAAATTCACATCGTATGCCGATTTTTAGCCGCTTCGATATGAGCTGTTCTTTCGATTTAGAGACGAAAAAACAGCGAGAAAAAGGTCGGCTAAATACTTTAAATATAGGTCTATATAATGTTTTTGATCGGCATAATCCGTTATATTACAGTTTTTTAGAGAGTGGAAATGGTGCCCCCATCGTTAAACAGACTTCATTTTCAGGAATTGTTCCGTCAGTCAACTATGCAATAAGATTTTAAATAAATGATGTTCCCTGTATCTAAAAGTTCATTTTAATCGTATGGTTAATGTAAATTTGGAACTAGTAAATTAGGTTGGGGCAGATGAATAAAAATGTCTATTGGAAAGTCCTTGTTTTGTTGTTTTGCTGCAGCATGCTTTACGCCTGTGAAAAATCAGCGCTAGAAGATGGGCAATCTTATGATATGATCGTGGAAGGTGGTATCAATACCATGTATAAAGAGCAATATATTCAATTAAAGCGACTTCATATTTCTGGCGTTACTAGTGAACTGGAAGGAATTACCGGTGCTACGGTTATCGTGACAAATGGTCCAAATCAAATTGATTTTGAAGATGTTGGAAATGGTCTGTATAAAGGTCAATTGTTTGATTTAAGAGATACCGTTGGAAATATATTCCAATTAAAAATTGAATTGAATGGAAAGGTGTATGAATCACAAGATCAGCTAATCAATAATGTGCCGATAGAAAAGTCTTTTATTCCGGTAGAAAAATCTGATGTTAATAAAAAATGGCATGTTAAGGTTGATACATATTTATTTGGTATGAGCAATTCCAATAAATGGCTTATCATGCCGCAAAAGGAATTTTCGGATGAAAGTATGGTATTGTTTAAAGCACCCTATAGTTATAGTTTTAGGTCGGGAGCTCCCAATGTTTTAAATACATTGCTGGCTGCTACTTATAGTTATGAAATGGGAAGGAAAGACAGTTTAGTGATTTCTAAGTTTGCGATTTCGCCGAGATATGCAAAGTTTTTATATAATTTGTTCCAGGAAACAAAATGGAAAGGGCTATTGTCAGCAGTTCCTGCGAATGTACAAGGAAATGTTACGGGAAACGCCCTTGGATTTTTTTATGTAATGGATGGAATCAAGAAAACAGTCCCGATGAAAGATATTAGAAACGCTAAATAGCCAAATTAATCATTAAAATGAAGAGCCATATACGTAAGAATCGTATATGGCTTTTTTTATGTGAATTTGTTCCTATTAAATTTTGTTGATTAGAAAATGAAAATGCTATTAGGACTTTTTAATAATGTTATTGTCATTATTAAAGATTGAACAACTAGATGTGCTTCAATACAAATGGTTCTTTGAATTGAATTTTAATCAATTATTTGCACAAGATCGGCACAATTGCCGCTGAGCATCTGAAAGGTGAAACCGGTATCGAGTTTTATCTCTGCGCATGATGACGTACGAAGGTACGCCGCTTTTCGGGTCAGGTATTCCACGAGATCAGTTAATGTGGGGTTGTGGCCAAAGAGCAAAACATGATTGATATGATCGGGAATTGCATTGATGATGGATAACAGGTGTTTATAGGTGCATTCATAAATTGTTTCTTCAATTTGAATATCAAAAGAAGAAGCGCCCATCACATCCAGAAAAATACGTGTTGTTTGGAGTGCCCGGTTGGCCGGCGAGCTGATTACAATACTGTTTTCATCTAGGGTCAATTTTGTAGCGAGCTTGGCAGCAACCTGTTTTGCATGCTGAATTCCATCGGAAGTAAGGGCGCGGTCAAAATCGTTTATGCCCGGAATGGTTTCAGCTTTGGCATGTCGGATGATATAGAGTTTTTTAGTGTTGTCCATGATTAAAATTTTTGATTCTATACTAATAACGCTTGATAGCAATATTTCATTGTAAAAATAATGAGATTACTTTCTTCATTATAACAAAATAGTAAGGTATGAGTTCGGCGATTCTAAAAAATATAATAGTTAAATGATAAAGAAGTTCTTTTCAAAAAAAAGTAATAATAAAGAAAGGACTGATCCCGGATACGGCTGGTCAGGAAGGTATCTGCACTGGCAAGATGTTAAAAGCTTGACAGATGGGTATGACACGAATTTGATTTTGAACAGAACGTATCAATCGATGCTTAAAATTCGTGATGGGCATGCTGTATATGAAAGGGATTCTGTGCTATTTGAGAAAAAAGAATATCCTTTTGCGCTAATTTCAAGTCTTCTTTATATAGCGACACAAAATGAGTTGAAATTGAAAGTCATCGATTTTGGAGGCTCTTTGGGGACAACCTATTATCAAACACGTGACTTTTTAAAGCCTTTGGAGTCGTTAGAATGGCATATTGTGGAGCAAGAGTCCTATATAGAACTTGGTAAAAAAGAGTTTGAAAATGAGCAATTAAAATTTTATAAAACAATAGAAGAGAGTATTGCTGATGGCTTGCCGGACATAATTATTCTATCCAGTGTTGTCCAATATTTGGAAAAACCTCATGAATTTCTCAATTATTTGGCGGGTTTGGGAATAGCTTATCTTCTTTTCGATCGTACGGCGTTTGTCTATGAGGGACCTGACCGCCTTACCTTGCAACGTGTACCACCATCTATTTATGATGCCTCCTATCCAGCATGGTTTTTTAATGAAGCAAAATTCTTGAGCCATTTTAATGAGTATGAACTACAAGCTCAATTTACATCCTATGTTATCGGAGAGCAAGGTCTGTTAATTGATGGAAAGTTGGCTGGATATGATAACGGATTTTTTTTAAGAAAAAGATATGATGCATAACTACTGTACTTTATTTAACTCAACATATTTGACTAGAGGCTTAGCAATGTATAATTCTCTCGATAAGTATGTTAAGGAGTTTCATCTTTATATTTTCGCATTTGATGAGGCGTGCTTTTTGATTTTAAAAAACCTCAATCTGTCGAAAGCGACAATTATACCATTAATTCAGTTTGAGGATAAGGATTTACTTGCTGTCAAGTCGACGCGTACAGCTGCCGAATATTGCTGGACTTGTACACCATCCATTATACGTTATGCAATTAATACCTATGGATTGCAATCGTGTACGTATCTCGATGCAGACTTGTTGTTTTTTGGAAATCCACAGGTTCTGTTTGAAGAGATGGGAGATAATTCGGTATTAATTACACCACATCATTATACTGAAAAATACGATCAGTCTGCAACAAGTGGAACATATTGTGTTCAATTCGTTTGTTTCAAAAATACGAAAGAGGGAATGGAAGTACTTGAATGGTGGCGGAATGCCTGTTTAGATTGGTGTTATGCTCGCGTGGAAGATGGGAAATTCGGTGATCAGAAATATCTTGATGATTGGACGAAGAGATTTAACTGTGTTCATGCTTGTGAACATAGAGGAGCGGGAATTGCTCCATGGAATATTCAACAATATGAATTTGGTGATAAGGATAGTTCAATCTGGGCAAAAAGTATAGGGACCAGACTTAGTTTTCCAGTCATATTTTATCACTATCATGGGCTCAAGATAGCAGAAGTTAATAGTTTCATTCCGTTACCAACAGCATACTATGATTTGAATGAGAATGGCCTCTTGTTTATGTATAAACCCTATATGTCCGCTTTGGTAGAAGTAAGTAATGGATTGAAGAAACGGGGTATTACTGCTGTACTACATGAAAATATTAAAATTCCGAAGATTCGGACATCCATTCGTCGAATTGCTAACCTCTTTTTTAAGGGAAAAACAGGAGAGTTTTATCACATCAATTATTTTAAAATGAGATGGCTTACCAAGTTGATTTAAAAACATTTACTGATAGTCGCGGTAATTTGACGGTGATTGAAAAGGTTATTCCTTTTGATGTCAAGCGTATATTCTATATCTATGGAGTTGATGATTCTATCAGAGGGGGACATCGACACTATCAAACTGTTCAAGCAGCAATCTGCTTGCGTGGACGTTGCGCAATTTACAATCAAGATGGTGCAAAGGAACAAATTTTTGAATTGAATTCACCGGAACAATGCTTGATTTTAGAACCAAAAGATTGGCATCAGATGTTCGACTTTTCGGAGGATGCTATTCTTATGGTGCTTGCTTCTGAATATTTTGACGCTACGGATTACATTTATGAACCCTATTTAAAACATGATAGCATACGAGAGCTTACAGCAGGTCAATAAGGAATTTATGGATGACTACACGCATGTTTTCCAGGAGGTATTACGTGGAGGTTGGTATATTTTGGGAAAACAGGTACAGCAGTTTGAACAATCATTTGCGGATTTCTGTGGTGTCGAGCATTGTGTTGGAGTAGCCTCTGGACTGGATGCATTGGTCCTTTCTCTGCGTTATTTTGGATTTAGTCCCGGAGATGAGGTCATCGTACCTGCTAACACCTATATTGCTTCGATATTGGCTATTGTTCAAGTTGGTTTAAAGCCCGTACTTGTTGAACCGGATATAAACACATACAATATTGATCCAAAACGGATAGAAAATTGCATTACAAAAAAAACGAGGGCCATACTTGTTGTCCATCTCTATGGAAAAATGAGTGATATGGATCCCATTCTTCAGCTGTCCGCTCAATATGACTTAAAGATCATCGAGGATTGTGCACAAGCTCATGGAGCTGAATACAATGGTCAAAAGGCAGGATCGTTTGGAGATTTTGGTGCATTTAGTTTCTATCCTACAAAAAATCTTGGCGCATTGGGAGATGCTGGAGCTATCACATGCAAGGCTGATATACTGAGTAATTCACTTCGTACGCTACGGAATTATGGTTCATCTGCTAAATATGTCTTTGATGAAGTGGGCTATAATTCGCGGCTTGACGAGTTACAGGCGGCCTTTTTGTCTGTGAAATTAAAATACCTAGATAAAATTACAGCTCACAAACAGAGGTTGGCAGCAGTTTATCTACGTGAGTTAAAGTCTGATTTCATACTTCCAGTTGTGCAACCTAGACAGGAGGATGTTTATCATATTTTTGCGATCCGTCATCCCGAACGTAATCGGGTGAAACAGTATCTATTGGATAATGGTATCGGAACGGAAATCCATTATCCAATCCCTCCACATCAACAAAAAGCGATGAAAGGAATTTTATCAAGTGACAGATATCCTATTTCAGCTGAAATTCATCGAACAGTTTTGAGCCTCCCTATTTCCTATGGTCATACAGAAGAGGATATCAATAGAGTTGTGGAGGTAATGAATAAATTTTCATAAACAAGAAAAAGAAATGAAGAAGTATAGCGTTTCGATTATTACAGTCAATTTAAATAACAAAGCAGGCTTGCTGAAGACGATCACGTCTATTCAAAATCAGACTTTTAATGAGATCGATTATATTGTGATTGATGGAGGGTCTACTGATGGAAGTAAAGAATTAATTGAACAGACTCAATTTATTTCTAAATGGGTTTGTGAAGAAGATAAAGGAATTTACGACGCAATGAATAAGGGGATAGCACTTGCTACTGGTGAGTATTTGTTGTTTTTAAATAGTGGTGATTGCCTCCATGAAAATGCTACTTTAGAAAAAGTAATGCCGTTGTTAAATCAGTATGACATTATCTATGGGGATTTGTTTTTCGCAGATAGGCTCAACCCTTATATATATCATTATCCCTCGGAATTATCCTTTTCATTTCTATTTAATGCATCTTTGGCACACCCTGCGACATTTATAAAGAGGGATTTATTTGGGCGTTTTGGAAAATATGATACGCGTTTTCAAATAGCTGCTGATTGGGCTTTCTTTATTAAAGTCATAGTGCTAAAAAGTGCCTCTACCAAACATGTCAAACAGGTTATTTCCGATTTTGATACAAATGGAATTAGCTCCAAAGAAGAGAATCAATTAAAGATCGCAAATGAAAGGAAAGCTATTTTAGAAATAGAGTTTCCTCTTTTTTATCAGGATTATCTTACACATGCAAATACACTAAATACTTTAGAGAAGATTCGATCATCAAGTGTCTTTAGATTCTTAAAAAAGATAGGGGTCAAGAAATTTCAGTAATAAAATAGATTTTTATTAGCAATTATTATATGATTAATCAATTTGTAAAACCATTAGTAACCATAGTAATTCCCTGCTATAATTGTGAAAACACGATCGAGGAAGCAATTGGATCAGCTTTATCTCAAATATATACTAATATTGAGGTGATCGTAGTAAATGATGGTTCAGTAGATAATTCCGTGCCAATTGTAGAAAAGCTTATTAAAGGTGATTCCCGATTGAGTATCTATTCGCAAACACATAAAGGTGTATCAGCGGCGAGAAATCTGGGATTAGGGGTCGCTAGAGGAAGCTTTATTGTTTTCTTGGATGGTGATGATAAGTTAAAGAATAGTTATATTGATTTAGGAGTAAATATATTTGAAGAGAAGCCGAGTTTAACCCTCGTCTATAGTAATATGGAGCTATTCGAGCGAGAATCAGGTCTTTTCCCACTAGCTAAATTTAATTTAAAAAATTTTTTAAAAGCGAACTGTATTCCTGTATTTGCTTTAGTTCGTACAGACCAGTTGCGAGCTATTGGCGGCTTCGATGAGTCTATTGTTTTCTGTGAAGATTGGGAATGTTGGATCCATCTATTTAAGCAATTTAATGCCGAGGTATATCGAATAGAAGAATCTCAATATTATTATCGAAAAAGATTTACTATAGATTCGGCATTAGATAAATATAGAGGTAACCATAAGATACTTCGGGAGGTTCAGTTATATATCTTTCAAAAACATCAACAGATCTATGTTGAAAACGAAATGTCTCTGGATTATCTGTTTACCTTGGAAGATGAATTTGGGAAGTTCAGAAAGAAATATTACCATAAATGGTATAAACGTATATTTTATTTATTGTTTAAGCCTAAGAAGTATTCAAAACTATATCAATAATAATTGGATTTGAACATGCAAAATTCCTAAGTACGATGAAGATCCGCAAGGATGGATATCTTGAAGAAGTTGAAAGCAGGTGAGCAGCTGGATAATACAGATAAAGATCTTCTAGAATTAAGCTCTATAGTTATCTATCTACGTGGTGGTAGTAAGGAAAGTTATATTAAAAGAGCTGAAGGATTGAAGGAAATCGAAGCCGCGTGGAAGTTATTCAGAGAAAAAAGTGACAAAAAAAATAAAAGCTATGAATTCCCGATTTGGTATAAACTGAACAGCTTAGAGAACTTTGGTTCAATGAAATATAAAATGAAATTCGATTATTTTGAAAAAAAGAATATACAGTAAACACGCTATTAAGGGAGATTACTTGATTTATTCCGATGACTATTTGAGGGTTAACTATCTGTTGAAATACTCATTTTTGGTAAATGCATATAATTTTTTATAGAAAAATGCATGTTTTACTAATTTCGTATGTTCAGTAAAACGTTTCCATTTATTGATGCGATTACGCCAGTTTAATCGCTCTTCGGTATTTAGCAGCTGATCTGCCATTTTATAGGCATTCAATTCTGACAAAGCAATCTTTCTTAATTTCTCTCCGTCTTCGGGGTTGTATTTTTCCAGTTCCCTGATCAGTTCTTTTTCTTGATACTGTCGGTTAAGATAACGTCCGGAGCAATTCATCATCACATATTTTGAAAAATTCTCAGGACGTAAATAGCCATCTGCTTTATTTCCGTTGTACCCACGATGATCATAGATTAAACTGGGGCGCCCGCACGCCATTGCATCATAGATAGATCTGCCGATTCCTACTACTAAATCAAAAAGATTAATCTTTTGCTCAATGCTGACTGCTGGATTACTATTTTTGTTATAAGCCTGGAAGTCTAAACCTTTAGCATCACAGACAGCCTTTAATTTTGCATTGGCCTTATCACTCTGGCATAACGACAGTACGCTTTGAAGTGTGTTGTTTATTGGACGTAATGGTTTTTTTGTCTGTACATCAATTCCATTTAGAATAACATCATTTGCATAACCGAGGTTCATTAGATGACCGGATATTTCATCTGAAACGGCAATGTGATAATCTGCAAGGGGAGACGGTTGTTCAAGTTCTGGTATAGTACCATGGCATATTTGAATGATAGGAGCCTTGGAAAATAGTTCTTTAACCGAGCTATTATGATTAGCAAAGATCAGGTCATACCTTTTCTTTTTCATAAAGGGTATGTGTAATTCTTCTTCTATCTTATCTGAAATCACGCCTTTATCAAAAGTGAAGTATTCTACTTCAACATTAGGCCGTACGTTAAGTGCTTTGATTAAATCATAAGTATACATTTCTGAACCGCCGACTCCGGCTAGATGATTAGTTGCTACTAAAATCTTTTTTGTTTCTCCCATTTCGTTCTATTTTTTAAAAAAAACCACAACATGTCATTGTGTAATTAGTTATAAAAAAGTTGTGACCGTACTCGTCTGTTGGAATGAATATTTTCTTATATGATTATAATCAATAACGAGTATAAAGAGGTTTTCATTACATCTGTTTATTTAAAAAATGTTAAACTATGTTAGTTAATGAATTGAAACGTTATAAATTATAGCTGAATAGGGAAATTGATCGGAATATAATCTTCCTGGTCAAGAACATACTTGATCCAGTTAGAGAAGCTATATTTTCTCTTTATTATAGACGATATTTCTTGCATAGGGACGTTAAGGAATGTAATGACCTGATCGTAATCTGTTGTAGAATCAATGATCAGTATATTCTCTGGTTGATAGAAATCATATTCTTTAATCGACTTTTGGGTTGTGATGAGCTTTTTATTGAAGCCAATGGCTTCAAAAACACGAAAAGATAATCCATCATGTAAATAATTAGAAAAATCGACTAAGACGTTGGACCGCTTAACCATATCAATATTCTCTAAGTAAGTAATGCCATCATAAATAGTGGTAATGATAGGGCACTGTTCTTTTAATTCTTTTACCAACTTGTCGCTGTGAGTATTAATTATTGCTTTGATTTTTAATTCTTTTCGATCTCTGAATAAATTGAAGAACCGATAAATATCAGCGATTCTTTCTTCAATATAGGTGCCAATGAAAAGTATATCAATGGAGGGAATAATTAAACCGCCGTTTTCTTGTTCAGTTAATTGCTGATCCAGATAGAAGTTGGTTAATGGTAAAGTACCGGCGATGGCTAAATCAGCAGGATCAAAAACAAAAAATCGATCAAAAAGCCCCATTCTAGAAAAAATATCTGGATATCGATTTAAACCATCCCACTGATAAGCGACGGTAAGTCCAGTGATACTTTTTACCTGAGAAATAATTGATTTTGGAAATATGTCTGGTCGGATAAAAAGTGCATAATCCGCTTGCTGGATATGTGCAAATTTTTCCTCATATTGTTCATCCAAAAATCTTTTGCGTAATAGATTTTTATACTGATAATC
>JALAGS010000203.1 GCA_022712315.1 Sphingobacterium sp.
GCAATTTGTCTAAGTTTGAAATAAAAAAGATATGTCGACACGATTGGATCAACTGAATGAATTTTTGAAAGAGAGCCCTGAAGATCCATTTTTAAAATATGCGATTGCAGCTGAATATCTCAAGCAGGAAGATGAACAAGAGGCCATGGTAAGATTTGAGAATTTAGTACATACAAATCCAGATTATGTAGGAACGTATTATCATTTGGGTAAATTGTACGAAAAATTGAATAGACAGGAGTCCGCGATTAATACCTATAGATCCGGGATTGAGATCGCTCGCAAGACGCGTAATTTCCATGCTTTGGGCGAGTTACAAGGTGCATTGTCATTCTTGACAGACGATGATGAAGAAGATTTTTAATCTTTTCTAAATTTTTGGTATTTAATTTGTTATGAATTTATTGGTGTAACTGTTAGATGCTGATTTTTTTGAATTAGGAATGAGATGAAAAGGTATATTTGGATTGTGGGTTTGTTATTGACAATTGGAATGGTGGGATGTGATAATCCCAAACAAAGTGTTGCGGTCTATAAAGATAATTTACAAGACCTAAAAGGTAGGGATAAGGCGGAAGTAGTGATTGGTGAATATAGAGGTGTCATGCCTTGTGCGGATTGTGATGGTATAGAAACGCTTATTTTATTGCATGCAGACAACACCTACCAATATTCATCTAAATACCTTAATAAAAGTGATGATGTGTTTATGCGTGAAGGAAAATGGAAATTGGATGGCAACATCATTACATTGGACGGCGTCGACTATAAGTTCAAATTAGGAAATCGGATACTCAGCCAGCTGGATCTTTCCGGAAATGATATTACGGGTGATATTTCCAAATATTATGTCTTGACAAAAAATTGATATATAGCCTAAGGGCTATATTAACACATAAAAAAGCCGAAAGTATACTTTCGGCTTTTTTATGTTTTTGGATGTATAGCTGTTTTCGGCTATCGAATAAGTTCTTATTGCTACAAGCTTGAGATTTTTTTCTTCACTTGCGGGTCATCCTTGAAGCTATATCTGGAAATGTTATTTGTTCTTTGTACAAAGTTCTTTCAAGGTTGCTACCACAAAATCGACTTCTTCCTTTGTATTATGCTTGCAGAATGAAAAACGAACCGAAGGACGCTCCGAGCTTGATTTGATTGCACCCAATACATGCGATCCGATGTCTGTTCCTGAGCTGCAGGCACTGCCACCAGAACAAGAGATCCCTGCAATATCCAGGTTGAATAAAAGCATGTCAGCAAGGTCACTACATGGGAAAGAAACATTTAGTACGGTATACAGTGATTTTTCTGGTTCAATAACACCATTAAAATCAATTTCGGGGATTGCTTTTTGCAACTCGTCGATCATATAAGATTTGAGTCCTTGAATATAAGCGCGGTGTTCTTCCATGTGCTCATAGGCAAGTTCCAAAGCTTTGGCAAGACCCGCTATTCCATAGACATTTTCTGTTCCGCCACGCATGTTACGTTCTTGTGCTCCACCGTAGATCAATGGTTTAATTTTGTTGTTGGCATTAATATAAAGAAAACCAACTCCTTTCGGGCCATGGAATTTATGGGCAGCTCCGGTTATAAAATCTATTTTCAGACTGCCAAGATCATGTGGGTAATGACCCATGGTCTGTACAGTATCCGAATGGAATATCGCATTATACTTTTGGCATAACTCGGCGATGCGTTGAATATCGTTGAGATTTCCGATCTCATTATTGGCATGCATAATGGAAACAAAAGTACGCGGATTGGTAGTTAAAAGTTCTTCCAGCTGGTTGAGATTTAAATTACCTTTCTGGTCAACTTCCAATAAATCAAGGTGTACCTTACCAGCTTTCTCCAACTCCTCTAACGTATGCAATACCGCATGGTGCTCAATAGGTGAGGTGATGGCATGGGTTATTCCAAAGTCGGCGATTGACCGAACGATGGCCATATTGTCCGCCTCGGTTCCGCCCGATGTGAAGAAGATCTCTGCTGGAGATACATGAAGTAGATTGGCGATCGTTTTACGTGCTTTTTCTACAATTGTTTTTACTTGTCGTCCGTGACTATGGATAGAAGATGGATTTCCAAAGTTATTGTTCATCACATCGACCATTACTTTTATTACTTCAGGATCTAAGGCTGTAGTCGCTGCATTATCAAAATATACTTGCATGCTGCAAAATTACAAATCTCTCAAGTAAATTAGAGGTATTAAATGACTTATTTTTATCATTTTATTTTTCTAATTGTAGCTGACAGTGCTGGCGTAGCGGGTCTCATCAGAATTAGGCTCTTTTGCCTGGAAAGGAATAAGATGAGTATTTTTCCGCTCTGATGAAAAAAATAGCGCCAATCTATTACTTCAGTTTGGCGCTACTTTTCTATTTAGACAAGTTCTCTTTTGGTCTGACCACGATGAGTATCACAATTCCTCCTAGTGCGAGCACCAAACCCAAATAGGCAGCGATATCACCTGCTTGCGTGTAGAACGTAATTTCTTCATTTAAATTAATTTCCTGATTTAAGGCCGCAGGCTGCCACCATTTAGTCTGCTGTACAATATCGCCACGTTGATTGATAAAGCCTGAAATCCCTGTATTTGCCGATCGGGCAACCCAGCGCCTGTTTTCAATCGCACGCAGTTTGGCATACTGTAAATGCTGGTCTTTACCCGAAGTATTGCCCCACCAGCCATCATTAGTGATAATGGCAATAAACTGAGCGCCTTTTTTGACGTATTTGGAAACATAATTGCCCCAGATGGATTCATAACAGATAACGGGTGCGGCACCAATACCGCTCTGGGCATAGAATACGGAAGGTTCAGTCTGTTTTCCGTAGCCACCCGTCGTACCACCGAATGCTTTAAATAAAGGTTTCAGGAAGTTCATCGCTGCCCCAAAAGGCATTTGCTCTACGCCCGGAACGAGTTTGGACTTATGGTAAAACTGAAGTTTGGAGGAATAATCGATCAATGTTGCGGCATTGAAATTATCTTGATATACATTAGGAGCTATTTCACGCGCAGTAGGTGTTTTTGCATAGTTGTACAGCTGATAACTTTCAATACCGGAAAGTACATTGCCATTTTTATATTGATCTAAAAATTTTAAAATGCGCTGGTAAGAATACGTTTCCCTAAAGTTTTCCTCATCAAAATCGCCGTTCTGTGAAAGCGCAGTTTCAGGCCAGATAAAAAACTCTGTATTGGGTTTGGCGACCGAATTTGATAAAGAGAATAAGGTATTTAATTGTTCTTCAGGACTTAAATTGAATTTAATATAAGGGTCAATATTAGGCTGTACGACGACAATCTGTGCCGGATTCTGATGTTCTTCATACTTGAAGTAACGTATCAGCGAGTAGGTACTGGGAACTAATAAGACTGCAGCTAAAGAAGCTATCGGAAAGATCTTACGTTTGATCGGATAAAGTCCTTTTCGATTGAGGTAAAGTGTAAATACCAAGATGTTGACGAGCCAGATCCATATTGTTCCGCCATAGACCCCTGTGATGTCATACCATTGGATCAATTGATGAAAACTGGCGAAACCATTGCCCAAAGTCATCCAAGGGAAGGCTAAATCCCAGGATTCGTGTAGAAATTCATAGCTTATCCAGAATCCCATTAATCCGAAAAGGGATAACAGAATGTTCGTTTTACGTCGTAATTGCCCATAAAGCCTGAAAGCTAACGCCATTAAAGCGGCGCCAAGGCAAAAAGGGATCAGGCTGATGATAACAGCTGCAAAAGGCGGCATAACTGCCGAAATGGAGTTGTATACCCAATAAATAGAGGCCGTATTCCAGACAACTGCGGTGAGTCCTGTAGTAAGAAATATTTTTCGGCCTTTCTTTTTGAATGTTTCACTCCGGATAATATTTTCCACTGCAATGAGTAGTGGAACAAACCCAATAAATAACAATGGACTGGAATAGGGGATTGGAGGCCAGCCGAACCACAATAAAAAGGCACTTAAAAGTGCCAGTAGATAGTTATTTTTCACTATATATTTTCTCCCATTTATGATTATAAACTGGATAAAACTTCTCTCTTTTTACTCTCGTATTCCTCTTGGGTAATCAATTGTTTGTCGAAGAGTGTTTTTAATTTTTTGAGCTTTAAGGTAATTTCATCATCTTCCTCTTCTTTGGCGGGAGCAGGTGGGACAATAGGGGCTGCCGAAACGGGAGGAACAGTAGGGGTTGATCCGGTCGGTTGCTGTGCCTGAATTGGCGCCGGTGGAGTTGGCTGGCCCGATATATAGGACTGTGGTGCCGATGGAGCAGGCGCTGTAACTGCTGGCTGAACCGCTGTATTACTTTCTTGTCGCTCGATGATCACTTCCTTTGCAACTGTTGGAGCAATGACTATTTTTTCTTTTTCGGCGACCAGTTCGGCTTTTTTATAATTTTCAAGTGCAGCTTTGATATATTGATAAAGCTTTCTCGCCTGAACTTTCGGGATATAATCTATGCTCAGATTTTCTCCTGTAAAAGGGATAACAGTCACTTTTGAACCAAATATTTCTTCCTTAAAAGCAATATCCTTGATGTCTTGCCAGCCGAAGATTTCAAAATCAGTGGCCAAGCCCAGTTTGGTAAATTCGCACATAAAAATGCGTTTATTACTAATCGTGATACTATCCGGTAAAATGGTTACAGCAGGTTTCTTTTGAACTGCGATATAATCTATTTTTTCTCCTGGAGTAAGCATATCCTGGACTTTAGTCACCAATTTTTCAATGATTTTTATGTCCTGCCCGTCCTGTGCAAATTGTTCCATATTCATGTCAAATACTTTTTAATACCTAAAGATTGTCAAAATTTATTCCAATCCCGCTACACAAAATACAAATTCTCCTTTAATCGGATTGTTTTCAAAGTGTAATTTTAAATCAGTTAATGTTCCGCGAACATTTTCTTCATAGAGTTTGCTCAACTCACGTGATATCGACCCCTGTCTTTCTGGTCCAAAAACGGTGATAAATTCTTCTATGGTTTTGAGAATACGATGTGGTGATTCGTAGAAGATCATTGTTCTTTTTTCTTCTGCCAAAGCTTTTAAGCGCGTTTGCCTTCCTTTTTTTACGGGTAGAAAGCCTTCAAAGCAAAAACGGTCGTTGGGAAGCCCCGAATTGACAAGCGCTGGCACGAAAGCTGTTGCACCTGGTAGGCACTGTACTTCGAGCCCTTCTTTGATGGCCTCACGTACCAGTAAAAAACCCGGATCTGAGATCGCCGGTGTCCCTGCGTCCGAAATCAAAGCAATATTTTGCCCTTCTTTCAGAAATTTAATGATTTCAGATACCGCTTTATGTTCATTGTGCTGATGATGCGCAAATACTTTTTTGTCGATTCCAAAATGTTTTAAAAGCGGAGCACTGGTCCTGGTATCCTCTGCTAAGATGAGGTCCACTTCTTTCAGGACATTGATCGCACGAAACGTCATGTCCTCCAGATTGCCAATAGGTGTCGGAACTAAATATAACATGGTCAAAGTTAAGTTTTTTTTACTATATAATATGCGCTAAAACATTCTGTGCTTTTTGGAGTTTTATTTTAAAGATAATGGTAAACTCCATCACTTTATTTTAAATAAATTATGCAATACATTGAAAAAATTCAAGCACACTTAGGTGCTGAAGCGAGTTATTTGTTAGAATTCGATCGACCCGCGGTTTCCAAATCAATGCTTCACCTACCGGCGGCAAGTTTTATCGATCAGGTCTATACTTCGAGTGATCGTAGCCCGCAGGTCTTGCGGAGTTTGGGACAGCTTTTTGGAACGGGACGGTTAGCCAATACCGGGTATCTTTCGATATTGCCTGTGGATCAAGGAATCGAACACAGTGCGGGAGCTTCCTTTGCACCAAACCCGCAGTATTTTGATCCGGAAAATATTGTCAAGCTAGCTTTGGAAGGAAATTGCAATGCCGTGGCATCTACCTTTGGTGTTTTAGGAGCCGTTGCCCGAAAGTATGCGCACAAGATTCCGTTTCTGGTTAAAATCAATCATAATGAACTATTGACTTATCCCAATCGAGCCGACCAGATCCTGTACGGAACAATTCGCGAAGCCTGGAATATGGGGGCAGTTGCGGTAGGGGCGACCATATATTTTGGATCTGAGGAATCAGACCGTCAGATTATCGAAGTTGCAAAAGCATTTGAGGAAGCACATTCTTTGGGGATGGCCACTGTGTTGTGGTGTTATCTGCGCAACTCGGCGTTTAAAGTAGGTGATAAAGATTATCATTTAGCTGCAGACCTGACTGGACAGGCCAATCATTTGGGCGTAACGATCAAAGCGGATATTATTAAGCAAAAACTACCCGAATTGAACGGTGGCTTTAAAGCATTAAATATGGGGAAAAGTAGTTATGGAAAGCTGGATGAACGCATGTATACGCAGCTTTCTTCCGATCATCCTATTGATTTATGCCGCTACCAGGTGCTTAATTGCTTTGCCGGTCGGGCTGGCTTGATCAATTCTGGTGGAGCTTCGGGACAGAATGATATCCAGGAAGCTGTAAAAACTGCGGTTATCAACAAGCGTGCAGGCGGCACAGGGTTGATATCTGGCCGTAAGGCTTTCCAAAAGCCAATGAATGAAGGTGTCGCATTATTACATGCCATTCAGGATGTTTATTTATGCGACGAAGTAAGCATAGCTTAGCAAATGCGCGACCCCTGAGTTCATCAGGTTGAGTCTCAGCATAGGGTTTGCAAGTATAAATCAAATTGTAGAGCGTATCGATTAAGCATTTAATCGATACGCTTTTTCTATGGATAAGGGTTTGTAAAGATCTATTCCATTGAAGACAGACCTTCAATGGGTTGATGAATGTTAACCGGTGCGATGGAAATAGAGTGCCGTAAAGCAGTCAAAAAGCCTTTTGAATGGTGGTTTAGGAATAAAATAGCTTGTATATAAAGGCAAATTTATCTAAGTTTGTTCACTATTTTAAATAACACATTTATATTATGTTGCAATTAAATTATATCCGTGAGAACAGGGATACGGTAATCGAAAGATTGGCTGTCAAGCATTTCAAGGAAATTGGATTGGTCGACGAAATCATCAGTTTAGATGAAGATCGCCGTAAGATCCAATCGGAATCGGACGCACTTTCGGCAGAGGCTAATGCGGCAGCAAAACAGATTGGAGATCTGATGCGCCAAGGTAAAAAAGAAGAAGCTGAAACCGTTAAATCCAAATCCTCGGGATATAAAGAGCAAGTGAAGCAACTTTTAGATCAATTGGGTACAATTGAGGCACAATTGAATGAGAAGATCGTACAATTACCTAATTTACCGCATCAATCCGTTCCAGCAGGTGTAAGTGCTGAGGACAATGAAGTTGTTTTGAGCCATGGCGAAATCCCTGCATTGTCGGAGGATGCATTGCCGCATTGGGAATTGTTGAACAAATATGATATTGTTGATTTAGAGCTTGGCGTAAAAGTTGCCGGTGCAGGTTTTCCTATCTATAAAGGTAAAGGCGCTAAATTGCAACGCGCATTGATCAATTTCTTTTTAGATCAGGCAGCAGAAGAAGGATATGAGGAAGTACAGGTACCTATCTTGGTCAATGAAGATTCTGCATTTGCTACGGGACAATTACCGGATAAAGAAGGACAGATGTACTATGTGGGTAACGACAATCTGTATTTGATCCCTACAGCTGAAGTTCCGGTCACCAATATTTATAGAGACGAGATTGTGAAAGAAGCACAGTTTCCAATTAAACATTGTGCTTATACACCATGTTTCCGTCGTGAAGCAGGTTCATACGGGGCACATGTACGTGGATTGAACCGACTACACCAATTTGACAAAGTGGAGACGGTGCAACTTGTACATCCTGAAAAGTCTTATGAAGTGCTCGAGGAAATGAGTTTATACGTACAGCGTCTGTTGCAGAAATTAGAGCTTCCTTACCGTGTATTGCGCCTTTGCGGTGGAGATATGAGTTTTACTTCTGCATTGACCTATGACATGGAAGTGTATAGTTCTGCTCAAAAACGTTGGTTAGAGGTATCTTCCGTTTCCAATTTTGAAACTTATCAAGCGAATCGTTTGAAAGTCCGTTTTAAGAATGCTGATGGCAAGATGCAGCTGGCACATACCTTGAACGGTTCGGCATTAGCTTTGCCACGTATAGTCGCAGCGATATTGGAGAATAATCAAACAGAAAAAGGAATTAAGATTCCTGGAGTTTTGGTTCCGTACACTAAATTTGAGTATATCGATTAAATAACAATAAATAAGTTGCTTTTGCACTTATTTAACATGACAGTGAAAGACGCTCAGCCTGAGAAGGTAGAGCGTCTTTTTTTGTTATAACTCGATTTTTAGA
>JALAGS010000204.1 GCA_022712315.1 Sphingobacterium sp.
AAATAAAAAAGACATGAAAAAAGTTTTACTTACATTAACTGCCATTGCAGGATTAACAATAGCAGCTAACGCTCAAACTGAACAAGGAAAAATTATGGTTGGTGGTCAAATTGGCTTCGAAACTTCTAAAATTAAAGATACAGACCATAAAAACAATTCGTTCTCCATCAACCCAACAGTAGGTTACTTTGTAAGCGACAACTTCGCGGTAGGAACTGGTATCGGTTACAACTGGGGAAAAACTGAAGCAGATAAAAATAATAGCGTTAAAAATGATGCTTTCCAAGTATCACCTTTCGCTAGAAAATATACTGCAAATGGACCTGTAAGATTTTTTGCTCAATTGTCAGTTCCAATGGCATGGGGTACAACAACAACTGAAGTAAGTAACGTAGAGACAAAAAATAAATTCGAATCATATGGTGTTGAATTGGCTCCAGGTTTAGCTTACTTCCCGACAAGCAAAATCGGTATCGAATTAAAAGTTAGAGGTTTATACTACAACTATAATAAAGATAAAACTAATGATGTTGCAGTAAATACATTTGGTTTAAATGTAAACTCTTTGGCACCAACTTTAGGTGTTCAATTCCACTTCTAGTCAACAAGAAGTTTACAATAGAAAAGGCTATAATTACTTATAGCCTTTTTTAATTTCTTCGGGTATCAAAGATATCGTTTAATAATACGGAGTTTATGTGAATAACGATTCAGTTCAGCATTAAAAATACCTTCCGTATCCATCCGGTCAATACGGACTTTCGCTGAGGCATGGATAATCGTATCGCGATCCAACATAATCCCAACATGTGTAATCCGTCCTTCGGCATTATCAAAAAAAGCCAAATCCCCTACCTTTATTTCTGAAATAAAATCTACCGTCTGCCCCATCTCCGCCTGCTGATAAGCGTCGCGCGGCAATAAAAGATCAAAGCAACTATAAATCAACTGGGAAAAACCCGAACAATCAATCCCCCATTGCGAACGTCCGCCCCATAAATAAGGTGTATTCTTATAACTCAATGCCAATTGCGCCACCTCGGTTTGAAACTGATTTTTGGAAAAAGGATTGAAATCACCTTGATAAGTTAGTCTTAATGGAGGAAAATCCACTGTATTTTCCGCTGTCAAATAAAGCTTCGTACCATGACAGAGTTGAAATCGATCCGTATCACTTAAAAGCAAACCTCCATCCCTTCCAACTAAAATTGGTTTTCCGGAAAGATATTGCTGCATATCCAAATCATCAAACTTTTGAAACTGTCCGTTTTGTATCCAACCCAAATAGTCAGTGTCCAATAAACGTATTGAAGTCCAATCGGCCTGTTCATCAAGGACCTCAAAAAGCTCCCCAAACAACACCTGGGAAACCATTTCACTACGGTGTGCCTGTTCTAAACGTAACGGAACGATAGCTAGTGTACAAATGCCATATTTCATGTGCTAAACAAAACAAAATCGTCAAAACTATGATTATATATTATATGACGAAGATAAATTAATTATAGTAGATATGGAGAATACAAATTCAAAATTCAAAAGGATACTCGTTGCTGTGGACGACGAACCATGCTCAGAAAAGGCAATACAGTATGCAAAAGAAATGGCTCAGGTATTTGGGGCCTCTGTAGCCCTTGTCACTGTTATTCCTCCTACTTCTCCCGCCAGCTTTGGTGCGGACCCGCTATTAGGCCAGCAACCCATCATCGTGCCCGAGGTATCTGAAATGGAACAGGATAATGCACAAAAATATCTCGAGAAAATAAGTCGCGAATTTACTGGATCAGGCGAAATATATCTTTTTAACCGGATCGGATCCATTAAAGAAGAAATTCTTGCAGCATCACATGAGTGGTCTGCGGATCTGATTATCATGGGTACGAATGGCCGGACTGGTTTTGACCATTTCATCTCAGGTTCGGTATCTGAATCTGTCATTCGCAAAGCGACCTGTCCTGTACTCGTTGTCCCCAGTAAATGTGAATGACATCGATCGGTTTAGTACAAGGTGAACGAGGTCATCCCAAATAAAAGCTACCGTTCGCTATAAAACTGAATTGCATCGGATAATAAATCAGAAGGAATTCCTTGATTTAATAGAAAAATAGATTATAAACGTAACAAACTATCCATATTCATAAAAAAGGCTATTTTTTCTTAACAGAAAAAATAGCCTTTCAGTATACGAAGTTCAAAAATTACTTTTTAATCAGTCGTGCCACAAACATGCTATCCGCTTTTTCTTGATAACCTTTCAAATAATCCATGCGTTCTACCTCAAAGCCAAAATTATCCACAATGTATTGGACGACATCTTCATTTTCTGCTTTAAAAATAGAACAAGTGATATAAATCAATGGTTTTCCTATTTTTACATGTCCAACCACATTATTGACAATGCTCTTTTGCAGCGCATTGAACTCAGCAATCTTATGGGCTCGGAACTGTCTAACCATTTCCGGTGTACGCCCCCAGGTTCCCGATCCAGTACACGGTGCATCCAATAGCACACCATCAAATCGTTCACTTCCAAGAAGCTGAAAAGTATCTTTTGTGAGATCAAGGATTTTTTTTCGGTAATGCTTTATTCCCGCCCGGTCAAACCGTTCATCGAGATTTCGCAGGATACTCATGCGCACGTCGGATACCAAAAGATTCACGGAAGGGCAAGCGTCCATTAATAAGAGCGATTTACCTCCCGATGCCGCACATGCATCCCACCAGGATTCTTTTTCAAGCGGCTGCATATAATCCAACGTACGTTGTGAAGAAAGGTCCTGTACTTCAATAATTCCTTCCAATGACTCAAATCGCTGTAAGGAAGTCCCATTGTTCAATGCGATAGTCTGCTCTCCGATAAGGATATAGGGAATCTGGTTATCATCCAGGATAGCACACGCAACTTTTGTTTTACCGCGCTTCACCCGGATATATAAAAGGGGTTGAATCAACTGACTTTCCAAAAACGGAGCCAGATCGATCTCTTCAGAAATATGATCGGTAAATGGAAAGACGTCTTTTAGTTTAAAAAAACCTTCAGACTCCAAGAATTTAATTTTATCATTCAGTGGCAGGTTGAGTTTATCACCATATGAAGGTTCAAGAAGAGTCACCAATGGACTTTCCTGTTCACATAGAAACTCGGCAAGCACCAACCTACGCTGTTGCGATAATTGCGAAGCCGCCATGCCTAGACGAAAATAATTGTAGCATAAACGGGAAGTAGACTTCCGGTCGGAAGACCCCATTTGCTTGTTCACCTTAAAAAAAGTAGTCAGATAGCGCGAAAATGGTTGATCAGCTTCAAAACCATCCATTGCGCGTTCAAAGTTACGTATTTGCTGATGAACACGTCTTTCACTGAATTCAGCCATTCAAAGATTATTTTCTTTCAAATTTTTTGTTATGATACACCATAATTCCAAGGGCCCGATTGGCATAACCCCATTTCGGATAGAATTCAAATTTGTAATCGCTATTCAATCCCGAAAACTTCTCTTGCGTCATTCGGCTGACATAGTCAACTCCATATTTATGAATTAATCGACCAAAATACATTCCTGCATCATAACCTTTATAAGAAAATTCAGATGGATCCACCTTGTACGCCGATTTATAGTTTCCAATAAATTTTTTGGTATTACTATCAGTCTCGTCCACTAAATTAGAAGAGGTAATTGTAAGTCCATAAAAATCCATGTTTTCAAAATTTTCAAAGGAGAGTTTGGCCATATTCGGATGCCCATATAACTTAAACTGATTACCCGGATTCAAAAAACGTTCGTCCATCGCATCCAGCAATGCTTTCACGAGATTCTTATTGGCCGTTCCGGAAACAACATGATTGGTTCCTGTCAACACGAGACTATTATTAAGCTCGTTGATGCTCACAACAGTTTTCACCTTTGCCTGCGCATTAGCTTTTGTAATTTCACTTGCAAAATTAACTAAAAACTGTTTACTTTCATCGTCACCAGCATCGTATATCAATATTTGATCACCTGTATAGTACTGATCAGCAATATATTTCGCTAATGTTTCCCCGTGCGTACGGATAGAGGGCGTTATGGAAACCAAATTGGGTAAACTAAATTCAGAAGCCATAGTTGCAGCTAAAGGAGAAACTTGTAAGACATTTTTATTCACAAATGTCTGTCCGAAGCTTTTGATCTCACGGGGATATACAGGACCAACTACAAGCACAGCGTCTTTGACATTGGCTGAAGTCCCTAACGTCGCATTGTAAGCAACATTGTCTCTCGAATCGATAACCTGCAGATCAAACAAAGCACCCTCTTTGGCAATTTTGTCAAGACCTAGCTGAAAGCCCTGATAAAAATCAAGGGCCAAGGAAGAACGTTCTACATCTTCTTTTGTAATCGTACTGGCGATACCACTTAACTCGAATGGCAATAGTAGTGCTATTCGGTTATTTTTGACAGCATGACCATTGACATCCTGGATATCGCCCACTTTAGCAATAGTCTTTTCTTTGTCAACAGCTGGTTTCGTCACAGCAGTATGCTGTTCGCCTTGACCAGAGGAAGGCGAACGTAATACTGTACTTTTTTTGGTTGTACAACTCGCAAGGCATAACGCTACGAGTGCCGCAACCCATATTTTATTCCCACTCAATTGTAGCGGGCGGTTTTGAACTGATATCATATACAACTCTGTTTATTCCTTTCACATGGTTGATAATTTCATTTGAAATTTTTGCCAACAGGTCATATGGTAAATGTATCCAATCCGCAGTCATTCCATCAAGAGACCCAACTGCGCGCAAGCTAACAACGTGCTCGTAAGTACGTTCGTCACCCATTACGCCTACAGAACGTACAGGCAAGAAAATTGTACCCGCCTGCCATACTTTATCGTACCAGCCAGCTTCTTTCAGATTATTGATAAAGATTGCATCAGCCTCTTGTACAATGCGCACACGCTCAGGTGTAATATCACCCAAGATACGAATTGCCAAGCCCGGTCCAGGGAATGGATGTCTGCCTAAGATAGCTTGATCTACTTCCAAAGCCTTTCCTACTCTTCTCACCTCATCCTTAAACAATGTTTTAAGTGGCTCTACAACTTTCAATTTCATGAAATCAGGTAAACCACCTACGTTATGATGCGATTTGATCGTCGCTGAAGGTCCTTTAACAGAAACTGACTCGATAATATCTGGATAAATTGTTCCTTGTCCTAACCATTTCGCTTCAATTCCTTCAGGTAATTCTTTCTGAATTTCTTTCGCTGCCTCATCAAAAACATCAATAAATGAATTACCAATTATTTTGCGCTTTTCTTCCGGCTCAGAAACCCCAGCTAATCTACCATAGAATAAATCCTTTGCATTTATTCCTTTAATATTTAGGCCCATATTTTTGTAAGAATCCAATACTTGCTCGTATTCATCTTTACGAAGCAGACCATGATCGACAAAAATACAATGTAATTTTTTTCCAATGGCGTGATGCAACAATACTGCCGCCACTGTCGAATCTACTCCTCCAGACAATGCCATGATCACATGGTCATCACCCAATTGCTCCTTCAATGAAGCTACAGTTGTCTCAACAAATGCGTCAGGTGTCCAATCCTGTGCACAGCCACAAATGTTGACAACGAAGTTTTTTAACAGAATAGCTCCATCAGTACTATGTGTTACTTCCGGATGGAATTGTATACCATAAGTACGCGTACCTTTCACTTGATAAGCTGCTACACGGACTTTATCTGTACTTGCTATAATTTCAAAATTTGCTGGTACTTCTTTGATGGTGTCTCCATGCGACATCCATACCTGCGATTGAATCGGTACTCCAGCCAATAATTCATTCTCGCTATTGACAAACTGCAGATTTGCACGTCCATATTCGCGAATTTCAGAAGGTAACACTTCACCGCCTGATTTTTGAGCAATGTATTGTGCTCCGTAACAAACTCCTAAAAGTGGGAAACGATCCTGAATAGCGACAAAATCAATCTGCGGTGCATCTTCTTGTCTAACGGAATAAGGACTGCCTGAAAAGATAACTCCTTTTACAGAGTCGTCAAAATCTGGCAATTTATTAAACGGGTGTATTTCACAATACACATTTAGTTCTCTGACACGGCGAGCAATCAACTGTGTGTATTGAGACCCGAAGTCTAGAATTATAATTTTTTCTGGCATGCTGCAAAGGTAAGTATTACGAATGAATTATTAAATGTCAAATCAGGAAATAATACCTGCTTTTAGCAGTTCTACTTCCATCTCTTTCTGTAGAGCCAAAGCCTCCTCTCGAGCTCTTTCCGCAAAATCACGCTCCCTTGAGGCATAAATAATTCCCCTTGTACTATTTACCAAAAGTCCACAATCTTTGTTCATGCCAAATTTGCAAACGTCTTCCAGGGAACCTCCCTGAGCACCGACACCTGGTACCAATAAAAAATGATCCGGCGCATGTTCCCTAATTTTAATAAATCCTTCACCTCGCGTCGCTCCAACTACATACATTAAATTATCAGGTGTACCCCAAGTATTGACTTTATCGATTACCTGTTCGAATAACTGCACCCCCGCTTTATTTTCAAAATTTTGAAAATCCAAACTACCCTCATTTGAAGTCAGAGCAAGTACGATTGCCCATTTATCTGTGAATTCCAAAAATGGAGTTACCGAATCCTTCCCCATGTAAGGCGCAATGGTGATACTGTCAAATCCAAGACCAGAAATCTTTTCATCAAAAAAAGCCATGGCATAACGTCCCGAGGTATTACCGATATCGCCTCTTTTGGCATCTGCAATACTGAAACAATCCTTTGGCAGCGCAGCCCAGGTCTTTTGGAGCGATTGCCAGCCCTTTATTCCATAACATTCGTAAAACGCAATATTGGGTTTATAGGCTACACATAGATCAGCTGTCGCATCAATAATCGCCTTATTGAAGCTATAGATAGGATCCTCATCATCTAGAAGATGCTCTGGGATTTTGGTTAAGTCTGTGTCCAATCCGACACATAAAAATGAGCGTTTCGCTTTTATTTGATGAATAAGTTCTGCTCTTGTCATGCTTATTTAGAGATCTTGAATTATTTATTGATTAAATCTTGAATGAATTTATCTACATCTGGGCTTGAATAATCGGCCATATCTTCATGTCGTGTGGCTACTCGCCCCTCTTTGTCCAATATAACAGTTGATGGAATGGATTCCGAAAGCCACTCTTTTGGGATATCGCTATTAGGAAAACTAATCGGTAAGGTCAGCTTCTGTTCTTTCACAAAGGCCTCTGCTTTTGCCTTATCACCCTCAATCTCCACAATCAAAAATACAATATTGGAATTATCCTTATAGTTATCATAGAGCACATTGATCGA
This sequence comes from Sphingobacterium sp., assembly GCA_022712315.1. Taxonomy (GTDB): domain Bacteria; phylum Bacteroidota; class Bacteroidia; order Sphingobacteriales; family Sphingobacteriaceae; genus Sphingobacterium. The sequence continues at coordinate 7,360 of JALAGS010000204.1, forward strand.
AGGCATTTCCGCACGGCAAGGAGGACACCAGGTTGCCCAGAAATTAATAAAAACAACTTTACCCCTCAAATCCGTTACTTTAACGGTTTCACCCTGCGAATTGACAAAAGAGACATTATTGAAGGCACTCGCCACAGCCCCAGTAACGGCTTCTTTAGGAGCAGAATTAAATTCTAATTTTGGCTTGAAAAAGCCAATTTTCATTAAGACTTGCTGAAAATAACTTCTGCTCGTAGGCCAGATCAACAAACCTATAAATAGTACAAATACAACATTTCCGATTATTTTTTTTGTCTTCGGACTCATATGTAAACCATTATTTCATGAGCACATAAGGCTCGTTCTACCTTCAATAGGCGATATAAATTAACCCTGGCCGCTCATTCACTCCGACGTGCTAAAACAGGGCTAACGGTTGGAAAAATTAAACGATTAAGAATCAAACTTATCTAACAGCTTCAATAAAGTCGCAAAATCTTTTGGATATGGCGCATCAAAAACCATCTTATTTCCGTTTAATTCAAATTCAACATGTTTTGAATGCAAGGCGAAACGCTTCATAATAGGTTGCTCCTCTTCATCTTTGGACAAAGTATATCCCCTCTTCTTAATTTGAGACAAATATACTGGCTTACCGCGATACATGGCATCCCCTACAATAGCAGCGTGCTGTGTCGCCAAATGGATACGGATCTGGTGCATACGTCCCGTGATAGGCTTGCATTCCACTAACGTATAATTCTTGTAATATTTGATCGAATTAAAGATTGTTTCGGCAGGCTTCCCGTTTGCACGGTCAATAGACACATTTTTATTACCTTGATTCAAGATGGGTAAATCAACGAGCAGATCTTGAAAAGTATGCGTCCCGCCTATAATAGCGTGATAGATCTTATTCACTTTTCTTTTTTCAAACGCAATAGAGATAGTACGATACGTTTCCGGATTTTTGGCAATTAATAAAATGCCCGAGGTCTCTTTGTCCAAACGATGACATACCTGTGCGTCGGGATGATATTTCTTCGCCAAACGAAGGATATTGACCTCCCCACCCTCGCGTTCATCCAAAGAAGCTACAAACGGCGGTTTATTGATAACAATCAAATTTTCATCCTCGTGGATGATTAATTCTGAAAATTTGGGAAATTTAAATAGACGGGTCTCATTTTGTATCATTTTGCAAAAATACAAAACACAAGGCAGAATATTGGCCAATGTATGATAAAAAGCTTACTTTTGAACACACAATATAAGTTAAGATGTCTGTAAACAAAGAAATGAAACGAGTAAGCACCGCTATGCTACAAGCAATGAAAGAACGTAAAGAGAAGATTTCTATGCTTACAAGCTATGATTACTCCATGGCCAAAATGGTAGATCAAGCTGGTGTTGACGTTATTTTGATTGGAGATTCTGCGGCCAATGTATTTGCTGGCTACGAAACCACCCTGCCTATCACCCTTGACAATATGATTTACCACGCAGCAGCTGTTGCCAGAGGTACCGAACGTGCCATGGTACTGGCAGATTTGCCGTTTGGATCCTATCAGGGTTCGGCCAATGAGGCTTACAATGCGGCTGTACGTATGATGAAGGAATCCGGGGCACACGCATTGAAACTGGAAGGTGGTCTTGAAATTATTGAAAATATCAAAAAAATCATTGCCGGAGGAATCCCTGTATGTGGACATCTCGGCTTAACTCCCCAGTCAATCAATAAATTTGGGAATTTTGGTGTGCGGGCAAAAGAAGAACAAGAAGCTGCTAAATTAATAGAAGATGCGCTCGCACTCCAGGAAGCAGGCTGTTTTGCGATTGTTTTGGAAAAGATACCTGCAAAGCTGGCCAAGACAGTGACCGAAAAATTAGCCATTCCCACTGTAGGCATTGGTGCAGGACCGGATTGCGATGGGCAGGTACTCGTGATCAACGATATGCTTGGCATGAACGCAGATTTCAAACCAAAATTTATGCGTCATTTTGCCAATTTGCACGAGCAGATCACCAACGCAGTAGCCAACTATGTTGCCGAAGTGAAAGCGGTACAATACCCCAACGAAGACGAACAATATTAATCGGCGAATATGCGGTTTTTGATCATTGGACTTCTTATCCTAGCTGCTTATCTCATGATACGCAAAAAATTCAATTTTTTTGGGTTTTCCGAGGATATGTCCAGAAATTTAAAATCAGGTTTTCAGTTAATTGAAGCTTCATCTCCGGTCATCCAGGCAAATCTAAAGAAGAGCGTTTCCAATGCCATTATGGGCATTGTCCTCATTTTGATCACCGTCTTGCTCTTCACGAAGATAAAAATTGTACTGTTTCTGCTCCCAATTGCCTTTTTCCTGTTGGGTTATATTTTTCTGTTCAACAACCACTTTAGTAAGCTCAAAAGCCAGCAGATCTGGTACAATGCCAAAACCAATGAAGTCTTTATCGAACAGTTAAAAGGTGAAAATTATGCTTTTAATATGTTTCAGGACATACAAGCTGTTCAGAAGATCGAATCAATACAAACGACCAAAGGTTTACTTTATGGCTATTATCGTCTCAAATTGAAGAACAGGATACTAGAGATCCCTTATTTGGTTGCAGAAAATAAACCCGTCAATAACCTCTTTTTCGATACCATTGCCCAAAATTTTAAAATAGATGTTCAAAAACGTATTTTTCCAATCATTTAAAAAAGAGCAAGTTGCACATCAAAAAAGAAAGTGTTATATTTAGGTAATCAATATAATTTGTTAAAACCAAAATATTTTACACTATGGGAAAAGGTGATATCAAGACCAGAAGAGGAAAAATATCGAATGGTTCTTTTGGAAAAAGAAGACCACATTTATCGAAAGCTGCGATCAAGCCAAAAGTAAACAATGAGGCTCCAAAAGAAGTGGAAAAAAAAGCAAAATCAAAAAAATAGTAAACTGGAAGCTAGAAACTTATTTCTAGCTTTTTTATTTCCCATCGTTCTCACTATGCTTATCTTTCCATCCATTGATCAGGTTTTTGCCGTATTGTAAAATCCTTTTGACAACCGATATCCTCATAATAATAAACCTATATTTACCCGTTAAATGTAAAAAGTACATAAGAGAATATACCGTATGAATAAAAAGTCGATCATTTACCTCCTTTTGGCTTGTGCTGTGCTTGGAGGTGGATACTTTCTGATAACTGCCAAAAAAGACAAAAAAGACGCTGATAAGCCCAATGGAAAAAAGGACATGCCAGTTCCGGCACAGGCTATCATTGCCAAATCTTCTGTCGCCGATCGATCCATTAATCTCTCGGGAAGCATTGACGCAGAAGAGCAGGTTGAAATCAGAAGTGAAGTAAGCGGTCGAATTACAAAGATCTTCTTCGCAGAAGGTCAGCGCATCAAGCAGGGCGAACCCTTGATCAAGATAGATGATATTGAACTTCAGGCACAATTAAAACAGGCACAAACGGCGAATCAGCTCAATGCGGAAAACGAACGCCGCGCCAAACTGCTGTTGCAAAAAGGAGCCATCAGTCAGGAGGAATTTGATATTGCCAGCGCAGCTTTAAAAACCTCCTTAGCACAGATCCAGCTTATTCAGGCACAAATATCCAAAACAACGATACGCGCCCCTTTTAGTGGAATGATCGGACTTCGGAATATTTCTGTTGGCGCAATTGTCTCTTCCAATACCCTAATTACAAACTTGGTGAAAGACAATCTTGTCAAGATTACTTTTGCAATACCCGAAAAATATAGCAATATTGTTAAAATAAATATGCCGATCGAATTCAGTGTTGCCAACGATCCAACTATCATTAAAGCAAACATTTACGCCGTTGAACCGCAAGTATCACTTAATACAAGAACACTCACCGTGCGTGCCAGGGCAAATAATGAACAGGGTAAATTAAAAGTAGGTTCCTTTGTCAATGTTATCGTCCCCATCGAGGTTGAAAACGATGCCATCTCCATTCCAACCGAAGCTATCGTTCCCATACAGGATGGCAAAAAAGTCTTTGTATTGCAACATGGCCTTGCCAAGGAAGTTAAAGTTGAAACAGGTGCACGTACCGACAAAGACATTGTCATCCTATCAGGCATCAGTGCTGGCGACACGGTTTTAACCACAGGAGTCCTGTCTTTAAAAGATGGAGCAAAAGTTAAGGTATCATTAGCTAACTAGTTGTACATGAATTTATCTGCAGTTTTTATTAAACGCCCCGTCTTAACTATTGTAGTCAATATTACCATCATATTATTTGGCTACATTGGGTTTAGCTTTCTGGGTGTGCGCGAATATCCCTCCATTGACCCCGCGATTGTTTCTGTGCGGACAAATTACGCCGGAGCAAATCCGGACATCATCGAATCCCAGATTACGGAACCTTTGGAAAAGGCCATAAACTCGATCGACGGAATCCGCAACATCTCTTCCTCGAGCAATCAGGGATCCAGCAATATTACCATTGAATTTGATCTACAGAAAAACCTCGAAGAGGCCGCAAATGATGTCCGTGATAAAGTATCACAAGCGGTCAGGAGCCTCCCGCAGGATATTGACGCTCCACCTGTTGTATCGAAAGCCGATGCCGACTCCGATCCTATTATTACATTGACACTTCAAAGTGAGACACGCGATAAACTCTCGCTGAGCGATTATGCCGAAAATGTTATTTCCGAAAGGCTGCAAACCATTCCCGGTGTCAGCAGTACTCAGATCTATGGTCAAAAACGTTACGCCATGCGTCTATGGCTCAATCCCGACCGTATGGCTGCTTATGGCATCACGGCTTCGGATATCCGTACCGCATTAAATAACCAGAACGTTGAACTCCCTTCCGGAAAAATTGTCGGAAACACAACCGAACTAACCGTAAAAACGGTGGGAAACCTTTCTACGCCCGAGCAATTCAACGACATTATCCTTAAGGCTGATAGCAGTCGCATTGTCAAGTTTATCGACATTGGCCGGGCAGAAATAGATGCTGAAAATTTAGAAACGAAAATGGTCAGCAACGGTAAGCAATTGGTTGGTATCGCTATCATTCCACAACCTGGGACAAACTACCTCGATATTGCCAACAATTTCTATAAGATGCTCGATCAGATCAAAGAAGATCTACCGCAGGATATTATTCTCAACATTGCTTCTGATAACACGACATTCATTAAAAAATCCGTTGAAGAAGTTGCAGAAACATTGTTGATATCAATCATCTTAGTCACCTTGATTATTTATTTTTTCTTCCGTGACTGGGGTATAGCACTTAGGCCTTTATTGGACATTCCTGTATCCTTGATTGCGACATTTTTCATCATGTATATTTTTGGATTTTCCATCAATGTACTTACCTTACTCGCTATCGTACTGGCGACTGGGCTTGTCGTCGATGATGGTATTGTGGTAACCGAAAATATCTTCAAGAAAGTTGAGGAAGGGATGTCTCCTATCGAAGCGGCTTTAAAAGGATCAAAGGAAATATTCTTCGCTGTTATTTCTATCTCCATTACGCTTGCAGCCGTATTTTTACCCGTGATATTTTTACAGGGATTTGTGGGACGGTTATTTCGCGAGTTTGGCGTTGTCATTGCTTCCGCCGTTTTGGTGTCCGCATTTGTTTCCTTAACCCTCACTCCTATGCTTAACGCATATTTAATAAAAAGCGGCGGGCATAAAAAGACTAAATTTTACAATTGGACAGAGCCTATGTTCGTCAAAATGAATAAAGGTTACGCCAATGCACTGGAAAAATTCATGAAATTTAAATGGATAAGCTTTCCGGTGCTGATTATCTGTTTTGTGATTATCGGAATCCTTTTTTCTTCCATTAAAAAGGAGACTGCACCCTACGATGACAGAAGCAACATTTCTGTCAATGTTACAGGGCCAGAAGGTGCCACTTATGAATATATGGACCGCTACATGCAGGAGCTAGACAAACTAGTCTACGATTCCATTCCCGAAAATAAAATTAGCTTAAACATCACCTCTCCGGGTTTCGGAGCGAGTTCAGTCAACTCCGGACGGATACGGATGACGCTGGTTGATCCCAGTGAACGCAAAAAATCGCAGGACGATATTGCTAAAGAGCTTACCAAATGGACGAAACAATACGACGCTGTCCGTGTAAATGTTTCACAGTCCCCGACAATATCCATGAACCGCAGAGGCGGATTACCTGTTCAATACATTATCCAGGCACAGAACTTTGAAAAGCTTCAGGAAAAGATCCCCGAATTTATGAATGAGGTCAACAGCGACCCGACATTCTCCACCACGGATATCAACCTGAAATTCAATAAGCCTGAATTGCATGTGGAAATAGACCGTCTAAAAGCGCTCAGCCTTGGGGTTTCCGTGCTGGATGTATCCCAATCCTTACAACTGTTGCTAAGCGGTCAGCGTTTCGCCTATTTTATGCGCGACGGGAAACAATATCAGGTGATCGGCCAAGTTGAAAACGACCGCAGAGCCACACCAACTGATCTTTCTTCAATTTATGTACGCAATAATCTCGGGCAACTTATTCAATTGGACAACGTTGTCAGTGTCCGGGAAGAAAGCAGTCCGCCACAGCTTTATCACAACAATCGTTACATGTCGGCTACAGTATCAGCCGGTTTGGCACCGGGTATGAGTATGAGCGACGGGATTGCCGCCATGGACCGGATCAAAGAAAAGGTGCTTGATCAGAGCTTTACAACCGACCTGAGCGGTGAATCACGTGACTTCGTGGAAAGTAGTTCCAATACCCTATTTGCCTTTGGTCTTGCGTTACTGCTGATCTACCTGATCCTCGCAGCCCAATTTGAGAGTTTTCTCGACCCATTTATCATTATCCTTACCGTACCGATGGCTGTTGCAGGTGCATTAATAAGTCTATGGTTATTCGATCAAACCTGGAATATATTCAGTCAAATCGGAACAATCATGCTCATTGGTCTGGTAACCAAAAATGGTATCCTGATTGTCGAATTTGCCAATCAGATGCGAGAAGAAGGTATGGGAAAATTTGAAGCGATCATGCACTCCGCCGAATCACGCCTTAGACCAATCTTAATGACGAGTTTGGCGATTGCATTAGGTGCGTTACCGATCGCTATGTCACTGGGAGCAGCATCCACCAGTAGAATCGGTATGGGGGTTGTTATCGTAGGAGGTACAATATTCTCGCTTATCCTGACCCTTTTCATTATCCCGGCGATTTATTACATGTGGTCGAGACAGAAAAAGCATAGACCTGAATTTGACAATATTAAAAGCTACGAATAATTAAGACATGAAGAGAAATTTTATCCTACTAATATTGCTTTACTCCATCATGTTTCAAGCTCGTGCGCAAGAAGTACTGACTTTGGAAGATGCGCTGAAAACAACATTAAGCAATAACTTCAATATTCTCTTGGCGAAAAATGATAATAACATTGACATCGAGAATACCAGTTTAGGCAGTGCCGGCATGCTCCCTGCTGTAACTGGCACGTTCAACAGAAGCAATTCAATCCAAAATTCACGTCAGGTCAGAGCAGATGGTCAGATACAGCAGATTTCCAATGCAAAAAATGATAACATGTCTTATGGTGTCAATTTAAACTGGACGATATTTGACGGACTAGGAATGTTTGCCCGTCGTGACCGATTCAAAGAAATACAGCGCCAGGGTGAAGCGGAGATTAAATACGAAGTTATTACCCAACTCAGTGAAGTCATGGCTACCTATTACAATCTGGTGCAGCAAAAGCGCCTGATTAATGCGCTTGACACCACAATTACGCTATCGAGATACCGTGTTACTTTAGCTGAAAACCGACTGGAGATCGGAAAAGGCTCCAAGCTTGATCTTCTCAATGCAAAGGTCGATCTGAATACCGATCAAACGAACCTGCTCAGACAGCAAGAAAGCTTCAAAAATACCAAGACGTACCTCAATCAACTGATGACGCGGGATTTGAGCCTGGATTTTCAAATTGAAGATGAAATGAAACTTGATACGGATCTTAAACTGGGTAATCTGATCGAAATTGCCGATCAACAAAATCCTCAGATACAGCTTGCCATCATCAACAATCGTGTAGCTGAACTTAACTTAAAAGCAGTTAAGGCCGAACGTTACCCTAAAATTGGTTTAAATAGCGGCTACAACTGGAATGAATCTCATTCTTCGCTTGGCTTCTCCACAGAAAATAAGAATAGAGGCCTTACGTATGGTGTATCGGCCTCTCTGAATATTTTTAATGGATTCCTGCAAAATAGAAATGAGCGTATTGCCAAATTTCAGATTAAAGGTACAGAGCTACAGATACAGCAGCAGAAACAAGATATCCAGGCCCAAGTTAGAACATTATTCCAGACCTACATCACCAATATCGAACTGGCCAATGTAGAACGGAAAAATGAAGAGCTGGCCAAAGAAAATTTAAACATCACCATGGATAAATTCCGTATTGGTACCATTACCACCTTGGAGGTAAGGACGGCGCAGTTAAACTACATCAATGCGATGACACGCAGCTATACGGCCCAATACGACGCTAAGGTATCTGAAATACGTTTGAAGGAACTAACAGGTGAGACTTATTAGAAGTTCTTCAGGGTCACTTAGAGCCCTCTTCTTCCCTTGTCAGACTGGGAGATTAATAAAAATCGAAAGGCTCCTGGAATCAGGAGCCTTTCGATTTTATGTTTAATAGTCAATTGCTATAATAGATTTCAGCGGTATTAAAACTCCGCTTTTGATCTGAATATATCTATCGGTTAACGACCATACGGTGGTTTCGATACGCTTTGGTCCGGAATCTGTTTGAAAGGCAATTTCAGTCTTGGATTTAAACTCATTTCCCAACCGAAGTGCCCCTTTCAATTTATCCATAAAAGTCGCTGTCTTATCTTCACTCGCCGGGATAAATTTAAATTGAGGAATTTCCTCTTTAGCTATTAGTTCTCCAACCATAATACTAGCATTTAATGTGTAAATATATTGTTTTGCGCTACTCTACTTATAACGCTCCAAAGCCAATCTTATTTTATCTCTTTCTGCCATTGGCTTATTTAAATCTACCTATTCCAGTGATAATAATCAATTAAATAATTGAAAACTATCATTTATTTTACAATAAAAAAACGATTCCTTTTTAGGCACATTGCACCGCTCCGAGGCTCGTCGGCAAGCCCTGCAAGCATTTATAAGGAGATATCTAAATATAGTGTCATTTCATTTTGAATTTACAGCCCAAATCATTCATATTATCTATTTTTACCAAAAAATCACGATACATGGAAAAATCTGTTTTTGAAAAGGAGTGGGAAATTTATTTTACCCAATGCTATTCCAACGGTCGTATCCGTTTCTCCGACTTATCAAATATCCTGCAGCTTACCGCGGGCGAACATGCCAATACTGTTGGATTCGGTTTTAAAGAGATGGCCAAACATAACCAAACCTGGGTGCTTAGCCGTATGCGAATTGAGATTACGAGATTGCCCAAATGGATGGATGTTGTCAAGGTAAAAACATGGGTTCAGGAATTAGAGGGGGCACGCTCCACCCGGAATTTCGAAATTACAGTCAATGGGCAGCTCTATGTAACGGCAACCAGTTATTGGGCGGTGATCAATACCGTGAAAAGGAGTTCCGAAGCTCTTGCGATTCCCACTGACGATTTCACGACTTATCCCGATCGTCCGGCAACACAGCGGCCATTTTCAAAATTAGACATTTCACAAGTAGTCAAAAATAGAGATGAATATATCGTTAAGCTTTCCGATCTGGATATTGTCAATCACGCAAACAATGTAAAATATCTAGACTGGTGCATGGACCGGTTGCCCATTGAGCTTGTCTTGACCAATCAGATCAGATCGCTGGAAATGAATTACCTGCGGGAATTGCGTTATAATGATACCGTAGAAATCAATGGTGATTCTACAGAGCAGGGTTACTTTATGACCGTTACCAAACAGCAACGCATCCATTTTGCGCTAGCCATCGAAACAAAATAAGAAAGGAGGCTTAAGCCTCCTTTCTTATGTTACACTTTGCATTCATTATTATGCAAAAGCTTTGTCTCCTTTTTTGTACGGAAGGTTACCATCAAATCGTCCCGGGATTTTCACAAAACGTAATGCTTTGGTACAACCCAGTTCTGAATTAAAGAAACCAGTCAATGTCAATTGTTTGAACATCGTGAACCAGTGTGGTGGATCATTTTCAACATAATTGTACAATTGATTTTGTTTTTCTCTATTTTTCTCCAGAATATCTTTTTGATCTTCAGCCTGTTTTTTATTAAACTCATTGGCTTCTTTATCCAAAGCAGCCACTACAGCTGTTCTATCTTCAGCAGAAAGTTCCAGGAATGGTTTCCCCTTCACCTCTTTTGCCTTATCATCTAAACTTGCTAGACCAGTTAAAAAAGCCTTTTGTTGCTTCTCCGTATAACAATCACGAACCATAACAGGAATAAAACTGCCTACCCCTGCTTCTTTCGCTCCCGGAGTTGCGGTAGCTGGTAAGATTGCCTCAGCCAAGTCTCCTAATAAATCAGTTGTCTTCGCTTCAAACAAGGCTTGTACATCTTTCGTTGCCGAACGGGTACAACCTTCCAAAAATAAATTAGCGCCGATAACGGTACCTCCTAAAATCAAGGCAACTCGTTGTAATGCTTCTCTTCTATTCATACTACTAAATATCTTAATTTTAGAAATTATATTTCATTTCCCAACCTTGTCTGTAATTACGTTTTACGTATTGATTGACATTATCAAAGTTTGTAACACGCATGTTATCGTTATCCCACAACAACTTCAGATTACGTCCAGGATATTTACCATCGATACGTAAATCTGCACCTCTAATCGCCAGGTTAGCCATTAATAAGGCTTCCGTCAATGGACCGGCGATTTCAAACGGTGAGCTCACTTCTTTCTTACCGTATCCAGCCTGACAAGCTTCTACCCACTGTGCGTAGTGTCCGCCCTCTTGTCCTGGTACACGGGCATATTTCTGTGCAACTTGTTCTTTTCTTGAAGTCGGCAACAGACGTGCATTTTGACCGTAGGTATCCGCAAGAATTTTTCCTTTTGTACCAACAAGTAAAATACCATTACCACCATCACCAAAAATTTCATTTGGACCTAACTCATCCGGACGGGCAGGTTGAATACCACCATCCATCCAGTGCAAAGTAACAGGACCATTTGTACGCGGCGTTTTAGGGAATGTTAAGGTCGCATGACTCGATGGAGGACAGCTTTCAGGGAAATATCCACGTTTGAACTCATCCACATACACCGATCCGACAGTTGCCTGTACATCTTGTACATAAGTCAAGCCTAAGGTACTGAAAGGTACTTCCAATAAGTGACAGCCCATATCGCCCAATGCACCGGTACCGTAATCCCACCAGCCGCGCCAGTTGAAAGGAACCAATTTATCAACATATTCTTTATAAGGAGCAGTACCTAACCAAAGATCCCAATCCAATTCTTTTGGAATCTCGGCCTTACCTGTAGGCCATGCAATACCTGAAGGCCATACCGGACGGTCTGTCCAGCAATATACGGTATGTACATCACCGATCAGACCTGCTTCGTACCATTCGCGTACAAAACGTGGTCCATCATTCGATGCACCCTGATTTCCCATCTGAGTAACAACTTTATATTTCTTCGCTGCATGCGTCAATGCTCTCGCTTCCCATACATCGTGTGTCAACGGTTTTTGAACATACACGTGTTTACCTAATTGCATAGCTGCAAGTGCTTGAATCGCATGTTGATGATCTGGAGTCGATACAGAAACGGCTTCGATACGTTTGTGCTCCTTATCCAACATTTCACGGTAGTCTTTATAATATTTTGCTTTTGGGTAACGTTTCAACGCACCAGCTGCGCGACGGTCATCCACATCACACAAGAAAGCTAAATCTGCTTTGCCTGAATCGTGAAATGCATTGATATCGCTAAAACCCTTACCCCCTACACCAATACCTGCTACTTGTAATTTGTCACTTGGAGCTGTAAAGCCATTTCCGCCCAATACATGGCGAGGGACGATCATAAAAGCCGCAGCAGCAGTGGCCGCAGTTTTTATAAAATCTCTTCTACTCGTCTTATTTGAGTTATTTTCCATTGTTATCAATCTTTAGCTATTAGATGTTACCTTTTTTCAATTCGCTCACTGCGAAGTCTACAGCACGGGCTGTAAGTGCCATATACGTCAATGATGGGTTCACACAACCTGCAGATGTCATACAAGCACCGTCAGTTACAAAAACATTCAATGCATCCCAAACTTGGTTGTTTCCATTCAATACAGAAGTCTTCGGATCACGGCCCATACGCGCAGTTCCCATCTCGTGGATACCTTGGCCCAAACCATAGACATTATCGTAAGTATAGGTATCTTTTACGCCAATGCTTTCCAACATTTCCTTCATTTCATTTTGCATGTCACCACGCATTTTCAATTCATTATCCTTGATCTCCGCGTCAAATGATAATACAGGTAATCCCCATTTATCCTTTTTGCTTTTATCAAGTGTAATTTTATTTTCGTGATAAGGTAACGTCTCTCCAAAAGCTGTAAAACCTACTGTCCAGTCCCCTGGTTCACAAATAGCGTCTTTCCAAGCACCACCGACTTCCATCTCTGCAACAGCACCAGACCAGCGTCCACGGCCAGCAGCACCCTGGTAACCAAATCCACGTACATAATCACGTTTTTTAGTATCCCCTTCTACGTTTACAAAACGAGGAACATATAAACCTGTAGGTCTACGTCCATATACATAGCTATCTAAATAACCATCAATCTTACCACCGGCACCGCAACGGAAATGGTGATCCATCAAATTGTGACCAAGCTCACCGCTGCTGCTACCAAGACCGCCTTCCCAAACATCAGTAGCTGAATTCATCAACACCCAAGTTGAGTTCAATGCAGATGCACAAACAAAAATGACTTTCGCGAAGAACTCATAAGTCTGGTTTGTTTCAGCATCAACAATTTCGACACCTTTTGCCTTTTTCGTGTTTTTATCGTAGATAATCTTAGTGACGATCGAGAAAGGACGTAAAGTGAGGTTATTTGTTTTTTTAGCTGCTGGTAAAGTCGCAGATTGCGTACTGAAATAAGCACCAAAATTACAACCCAACCAACATTGGTTTTGATATTGACAATTTACACGGTCATGATGCGGAACAGTAATGTTAGCTGTTCTACCCATGATGAAATGACGTTGGCCACCGTATTGTTTTTTCAAACGCTCAGCTAGGTCTTTTTCAACAATGTTCATGGCCATTGCAGGCATATAGTCTCCATCTGGTAGGGACGGTACGCCATCTCTGTTTCCAGAAATACCGGCAAATTTTTCAGCATAACTATACCAAGGGGCAATATCCTTATAACGAATCGGCCAATCTACACCATGACCATCTTTTAAGTTAGCTTCGAAATCCAGATCGCCCAAACGATAAGATTGTCTTCCCCACATTAAAGAACGACCTCCAACATGATACCCACGGTACCAGTCGAAACGTTTTACTTCAGTATATGGACTCTCTTTTTCATTTACCCAAAAATCCAGGTTCTTCTCATTTAATGGATAATCTCTACGCAAAACTGGATACTCTTCGATCATTTTTTGCGTACGACCGCCAGCATGAGGCCATTCCCATGGATTTTTATTTGGCGCAGTATAATCCTTGATGTGTTCGATATTACGACCACGCTCTAGCATAATTGTTTTCAGCCCTTTCTCTGTCAATTCTTTCGCAGCCCATCCACCACTTATCCCCGAACCGATTACAATTGCGTCATAAGTATTTGTTGCCATCTCTCTTCTAATTATTTGTTTTTAAATAGTTATTTTTTCTGTTTAGTGTGCAGCATTTGTACTGTCGATCTTTTCGTCCTTAAATAGAGCTAAAAAGATAAAAAATACAACAGCTGCGATAATTGCAGGTACAACCCAGGTATGATTCCAGAATCCCGCAAGATCAGTTGCTTTCATTTCTTTGTATTTGTCTCCGACGTAACCCGCTACCCAGAAACCGATCAACTGTCCAACACCATAAGTTGCCAAAGTGATCAAGCCTTGTGCGGCAGACTTGTATTTAACACCAGCTTTGCTATCTGTATAAATCTGTCCTGAAACAAAGAAAAAGTCGTAACAGATACCGTGCAATGCGATACCGATCAACAACATAAACGATAATTCGCCAGCATTGCCATAAGCAAATAGCAGGTAACGGATTACCCAGGCCAACATACCGACCAAAATGGTTTTCTTAAAGCCAAATTTTGTAAAGAAAATTGGCAATGCCAGTAAGAACAATACCTCAGAAGCCTGACCGATTGTCATTTTACCAGTAGCATTTTCCAACCCAATCTCAGAAAGAAAAGGGTTTGCATTGGAGTAATAAAATGCCAATGGAATACAGATTAATACCGAAGAAATGAAAAAGATCAAGAAGTTTTTGTCTTTCAACAATTTAATCGCATCCAGACCAATAATTGATGCGAAGGATGGTTTTTCGTTTTCATCCAGTTTAACCGGCGGCGTTTTAGGCAATGCAAAAGAAAATATACCCAATACCAAAGAAGCAACACCTGACAATAGGAAGGTATTTTTCAATGCACCTTCAGAAGCTTTTGCATCCCAAAAATAGCTAATAACTAGACCTGCAACGATCCAACCAATTGTTCCCCAGATCCGTATACCTGAAAATTGTTTTTCTGGATTGGTCAATTGGCGAAATGAAACTGAGCTCGTCAAGGCTAATGTCGGCATGTAAAGAATCATATAAGCCAATACATACGGATAAAAAGTAGCCATATCGGCTGCACCATACATCTGATACATTAACACAGCACCCACTAAGTGCAAAACACCCAAAATACGCTCCGCATTAAAATAACGGTCGGCAATCATTCCGACAATAAAAGGAGCAATAATTGCACCCAATGATTGTGTTGAAAATACATTAGCTTTTTCAAATTCTGTCGCGTTCAAATTTTTGCTCAAGAAAGTACCTAATGTGACAAACCATCCCCCCCAAATAAAAAATTCAAGGAACATCATAAAGGATAGTTTAAATTTTATTGTTGATGAAATCATAAAAAAAATGGTGTTTTACAATACTACTAATTGGTTTTACCAGCTCAATTTAAGAAATTAAATCTAATTGTCAATAGTACACTATTAAAATATTACAAAAAGCTATCGACCTCGCGATAAGCTGCCACCAAGCGATCCTCACCCTCTTTACCGGGTTTGGAAATACCATGTTCCATCCCCATGATACCCTTATATCCTTTACTATGAATGTGTTTGAATACGTTTTTATAATTGATCTCACCAGTCGTAGGTTCTTTCCTTCCCGGATTATCGCCAATTTGGATGTAGGCAATTTCATCCCAGCAGCGATTCATATTTGCAATTAAATCGCCTTCGGTACGTTGCATATGATAAATATCATATAAGATTTTACAGGATGGACTATTAACAGCCTTACATAATGCATAAGTCTCATGCGTTTGCTGCAAAAACAGATCCGGCGTATCACTTAAGGTTTCTAAGACCATCACCAGCCCATGCGGTTCGAAAATTTCCGCACCTTTACGCATCGCCGTAAGTATATTGCTAAATTGATTCCCCCAAGGCAGTCTACGTTCAAAAAAGCCCGGAACTACCGTAAGCCATTTTGCATTACAGCGTTTCGCCGCTTCGACAGACTTCTGACATGTTTCGATAAATTTATCCAAAAACTCCTGTTTTCCCGTCGCTAAAGACGGCATCCAGTTTTGTCCGCCATCCACAACAAATACTCCCATGGTCATACCGAGCTTAGCCAGTAAATCACCGATTTTCTTCTGCTCGTCCAATGTTCTGCCTAAATAGCCATTGTCTTCTATTCCACGAAAGCCGAGATCATACATATAACGAATTTCATCCAGAAAATTATCACCTGCGTGATTTTTGAACATCCCCTGATGCGGAGCATAATTTAAGTTGAATGTTTTACCTTTATCCATCGTATCTGCTGTATTTTGTGTTGTCGACGCAAAAGTTTGCCCAGCTAGTCCTGCCCCGGCGGCCAAAAGACTACCCTTAATAAAATCCGATCTCTTCATTTTATTTTATAATTGATTAATTTTTAAATAATTTACCAAATCCATCCGAATAAATCGTTTGAATGGACTGATTTTTATTTTTAAAAATGACAAAAACCTCCACATCTTTCAATTTCTTGGATTTTGCCAAAATTTGTTCAGGTCCCATGCCCATAAAAAAGTTATCCAGTGCATCCGCTTCCATCGCAGTCTTTGCATAGACGGTTACACTCAATATGTCGGTCATGTATGGAAACCCTGAAATAGGGTCAATATGATGCCCCAATCTTTTCCCTTTATAGCGAACAAACTTCTCAAAACTGCCCGCCGTTGTGAGCGCTCCCTCGTTGAGCTGTACAACAGCAGTCATTAGTTCCTCCTCCTTATCGTCATCAGGCTGAACAATCCCTATCGAGAAACCTTTTCCTCTTGGAGGACTCCCCAAGGTCCGGATCTCCCCTCCGACCTCCACCATGTAATTGGCAATTCCCTTTCCCTCGAGATAATCTGCCAAAACATCAACCGTATACCCTTGGGCTATACCATTGACATCAATTTTAACTCCCTTTTTCTTCTTTATCAACCGATCCCCCTTAACCTTAAGGTATTGCATACCCACTAGTTCTTTAGCTTTCAAAACGGTAGCCGAATCAGGATTGATCTGACTTTTATTTGCACCAAAGCCCCACAGATCAACAAGCGGAGCGATAGTAATATCGAACTGACCATTCGATAATTTATGATATTTAAAGGAAGCCGCTATCACTTTGGCCATGTGATTATCCATCACGATAGACATCACCGAATCGGCATTGAATAAAGATATTTTCGAATCCTTGCGATAAATCGACATCGACAGGTCGATCATCGCTAAAATACGATCAACTTCCGACCGTCTGACAAGACTGTCGGAAGCGAAATAAGTGATATGGAATTGGGTTCCTTGTGCAGGTCCCTCCAGCCGGATTTTGTGCAACTCCATTCGTGGCGTTTGTGCCGCTGAATGCAGGCAGCAAATCGTGATACAAAATAGGAAGCCCAAAGTCCACTTAAATCCCATCTGCTCAAAAAACTTAAATATATAAGTTTGTATTTTGTCCAGGCATCGCTACAGGGTAAAAACCTTCTGCATCTGGAAGCAATTTTGGTTTGGCATCCCAAGCAAGCACATCTGGCCCCAATTTGATGGTAGATTTCAATGCCTCATCCCATTTGATCACCTTACCTGTATAACAAGCGATACGTCCGATAATACCCGTCAATGTACTGTATGCACCATATTCAGCATTATCGAATTTATACTCACCCTTTGAAATTGCCGTAAAAAGTTCCTTGTGCTCTTGTTGATAAGGATTTGGATTGCCCTTAGCATCATGACGGTAGATTTCTTTTCCTTTCCAGTCGTACAATACCGCCTGCCCGCCTGCCGAAAGATAAGCCCGACCTTTGGTCGCCTGGAACTGTTCATCGACACGGTTATGTATACCCTCGAAGTGTCTACATTGGCTATATACAACACTGTTGTCAGCATAGGTTAACTCCAATGCAAAATTATCATAGATCTCACCATACTCTTTACCTGTACGGTGTGCTCTGCTTCCTGTGCCTTGAATGGAAACTGGATAAGCACCTTTCACCCAGTTGGCAATATCGATATTATGAACGTGCTGTTCGACGATATGATCGCCACACAACCAGTTGAAATAATACCAGTTACGCATTTGATATTCCATTTCTGTTTGTTCTGGTTTACGTGGACGCACCCACACTCCACCAGAGTTCCAATACACTTGTCCCGATGTAACATCACCGATTGCACCTTCGTGAATACGTTTGATGGCCTCACGGTAATTCGTTTGATAACGGCGTTGTAAACCAACAACAACGTTCAATTTCTTACGTTTAGCTTCTGCAGCCACACGTAGAACCTGTTGTACACCAGGGATATCAACAGCTACAGGTTTCTCCATGAAAACATGTTTACCCTGACGGATCGCTTCCTCAAAATGAGTCGGTCTAAATCCCGGAGGAGTCGCTAAAATAACAACATCCGCCAATTGAATCGCATCTTTGTAAGCATCAAATCCGACAAATTTATGATTATCACTCACGTCGATCTTATCTTGCCACTTTTCTTTCAGTGTTTTATACGTACTTTCTAAATTATCTTTAAAAGCATCCGCAAGTGCCACCACTTTAATGTTCATTCCTGAACTAAGTGCATCAAATGTAGCTCCGGTTCCCCGCCCCCCACAGCCCACTAGTGCAACTTTGATGACATCTGAACCTGCGGCATAAGCACCCGATAGCGGCAATGAGCTCAACATAGCGCCACCAGCCACTACAGCAGAAGTTTTAATAAAATCTCTTCTTTCTAGATTTTCCATAACAGTTTTATATTGATTATTTTATATTAAAAGTCTTTGATTGGCTGTTTGTCGTAATAAGCCATAATCTCTTCGTGACTAGGTGGATTTAGGGGTCTTACCAGTCTCATACCTACGAATGGTGCTTCTGGAAACCACCAGTTACTTTTTGGAATTTGCGGGTCCAATTGTTTCCACACGGGATCTGAAGCGCCGCGGGCAGCCGAACGCAGGTCTTCTGCCGAGCTATCAAAAGCACCGCCGCGTACAACATGTGGATATAAAGTTGTTGGAACAGTTACAGGATTGGTCAATACCTTTCCTTTACCTTCATTGTAACTATCGGATTTATATTGGTCATAAGTCCATTCGGCAACGTTTCCATAAATATCATAAAGTCCCCAAGGGTTTGGTTTCTTTTGTCCTACAATATGCGTTTTTTGTTCACCGTTATCCTTAAACCAGGCATACTCAGCCAATTGTGCTACTTGATCACCAAAAAAATAAGTTGTCTTTGAGCCAGCTCTAGCCGCATATTCCCATTCAGCCTCTGTAGGTAAGCGATAAAATACACCCGTACGAACATACAGCCATTTACAGAATTGGATGGCATTGTAATGGGTCATCGCCAAGGCGGGATGCCCTTCCTTACCAAAACCAAAAGTCATATCTAAATAAGGCTTGGTAGGTCGGGTAACAGCATCAATTTCCTTTGATACTTTTCCATCCTTACTCTTTGCAATTTCATAATCTTTATACAGAAATGGCTCAAACAGATCCCAGGTTACCTCGTACTGTCCCATCCAAAATGGATCTAATTTAACCTCGTGTGCAGGCTTCTCATCCTCTTTTCCTCCATTTGTGGTTCCCATCTTAAAACTACCACCTGGAATTGCTAGCATTTTAAACGTTAGATTAGTTCCTTCAATGGGTTGCTCATAAGGTTCGAACGTCTTCTGAGCCATAGCCTGTGCGCCAGCAAATAACAAAACGGGAATAAAGATTCTTTTTAACATATTTAGGTTTGTAATTAAAGACTAAAATATAAAATAAGGTGTATACTTTACACTTTGGCACTATAACTTTTTTATTACAGTTTAATTCTTAACAGATAGTCCATTCGTCATAACGGTTTAGCAAAAATGACTTATTGCGATCAGAGGATCTCAACAAGTAAAAAGTTTTATCCATAAAAATCTTGGTGAACTCACAAGCATCTAGTTATGGAAGCGAACTAAAGGTCCTTTCTTACCAATAAAAAAAGGTTTTCCATTTTCATAAAAAACCTTGATATCTTCGCTCGATTGATTGTGTTAAAGCAGAATCTTGCGGCTTACCGCTTTATCTATGGTTATATATCCCGGATAGAACACAGATTGTCCAGCGATATTGATAGAAGGTTTAACTTTTAACGTAAATATCCCCTTTTTATTTTCATCGCTTGACATTAAAAAATCCTGCAAATCCGAATTCTTCAACAAATCATAGATATTGGTAGCAATACGCACGTTCGCAACAGTAGATTGTCCGGGCTCTATCTGTAAAGATTGATTGACAATCCCTTCAACAAGTTGCTGTCCGCCGTAAAGGATGATATACTGAAACTTATTAATGGACGCTTTCTTCAGCGTCGGATTGTCTATTTTAAGCCGAATAACTGCATCGAGTGGGATATCCTTCCGCAAATAAGCTAATGCCAGACTAGGGGCTGCCCCCAGGTCAATCTGATTATTCCTGATCAGCCGTTGCAACGATGTTCCTGCCAGCCGGATACTATCTACGGATTCCACATCGAACTTACATTTCCCCAAATTCTCAATCTGCGTCTTTTGTCGACTCACTCCACAGCTGGAAATAAATAAGCCCAGCGCCACCAGACATCCAAATAATTTTTTTTTGCTCATAGCTGCTATTTTCCTCCAAATTTATATAAAACTCCCAGTGTAAACAATGGGTAGCCTGCCTTTAAATAGGTATTGCTTTTAAAACCGAATACCATGCCGTTTGTATATTGCAGCTTCCAACCTTTCCCAAGCCCCATCCTTGTATAAAATACAGGTTCTACAAGCATGTTATCTTCCTTATTGACCGGAAGGCCATCTATAGCAAAATTCTTCATGCGCAGGTTGCTCAGCCGGATAATGGTACCGTAATCAATATCATGCCGATTACCAAACAATTTCAGGGCATCTTTCTTTTCGGACGAAAAGTTCACCTGCACAAACACTTTGTCAAAATCCATATCTTGTGTTTCCACAATCGCCTGGCCCATCGTTGACGAACGCTTATCGACGACACTGGTATTCCCCAGCCCATAGCCACCGTAGACTTCAAATATACGATTATTCTTCCTGCCGAAGCGCGTATAATACCCTATCCCCGCTTCACCCATTTTTTGTGCATAGTCTTTAGTATTTGATTTATTATCGACATAGGACCCATTGGCAATGACAGCAACATGATCAGTGACAGCTACTCCCAGATTGGCAGATACATTTGCCTTGGTATTGATATGACCTGAAACATATACCTCACCAGCCTCTGTAAACATAGGTGCCGAAGGTACATTAGGCATATAAATCGAACTACAGGAATAGAATGAACAGGCAAATAACCCAGCACACAAACCATACCCCAACTTGTTGTATTTCATAAATTGGTATTTATCTTAAAAACACCTATCCATTATAAAAATTGTACCAAAGCTTTACATTTAACAGAAAATAACACTTTAGGCAAGTTTAAAAACCTAAAAACCTCATTACCAACTGTGATAAATTCAATAACAAAGCAACAATCCACTTAGCTTTTATCTTTTATAGATCATACAGCCATCATATAGGCTAAAAGCGATATAAGTTAAAATTGGAACAGCGGACAAAAGACGCGAACAAAAAAAAGGCATCAATTTCTTGATGCCTTTTTCAAATATTGTTGCAAAACCTTACGCTTCTGTAGGAACTACAGATACATAAGATTTATTGTTAGCTTTTTTACGGAAAACTACTTTACCGTCTACTAAAGCGAACAATGTGTGGTCTTTACCAATACCAACGTTAGTGTCAGGATTGTGTTGTGTACCGCGTTGGCGAACGATGATGTTACCAGCGATTGCTTGTTGACCACCGAAGATTTTGATACCTAAACGCTTGCTATGTGACTCACGGCCGTTCTTAGAACTACCCGCACCTTTTTTATGTGCCATTTCTTTATCTTAATTTAAGACTATTTGTCTGATTAAAAATTCAATTATAACGTAATACCAGTGATCTGGATTTTAGAAAATTGTTGACGGTGACCGTTTTTCTTTTTGTAGCCTTTACGACGTTTTTTCTTGAAAACGATAACTTTATCGCCTTTTAAATGAGACAAAATTTTAGCCGAAACTTTTGCACCAGCAACGCTAGGTGTACCAATGGTAAATTTACCACCGTCTTCTGCTAACAATACATTGTCAAATTCAATACTAGCGCCTTCATCTCCTTGTAAACGGTGTACAAAAAGGAACTGGTCTTTTGCAACCTTAAATTGCTGTCCTGCTATATTTACTATTGCGTACATTGTTAATTAATTAAATGTGTTATTAAATGAAGGGCAAAAGTAATCAGTTTTTATCATAATTCAAAGACAAATTTACTTTTTCGTTCCCATTTAAGGTCATCACTTGCACAGCCCTGTCTCGATCCACATCAAAACAGGGCCTTCACAGCTGATTTCCGTTACCAAACCAAAATTCTTTTCTCGGGAGCAACATACATTTTTGCCGTTGGCTGTACATTGAATGCTTTATAGAAAGCCTCCATATTATATACCGGACCATTTACACGGAATTGTTCAGGGCTATGTGGGTCAACTTTTAAACGCAAACGCATACGTTCATCGCTACTCTTCACACGCCATACTTGCGCGAAGCTTAGGAAGAAACGTTGATCTGCTGTAAAGCCATCGATCTTCTCTTGGCCTTGCCCCTGTTTCGTCAATTTGAATGCGTCATAAGCGATGTTCAGACCACCAATGTCCGCCAAATTCTCACCTAAGGTAAGTTCACCATTTACATGTTGGTTGTCCAACAGTGTAAAACTGCCATATAACTTAGCAACCTGATGAGCTCTTTCAGTGAACTGTTTAGCATCCACTGTGGTCCACCAATCATTCAAATTGCCATCTTTATCATATTGACGTCCCTGATCATCAAAACCATGTGTCATTTCGTGTCCGATAACGGCACCGATAGCGCCATAATTGATCGCATCGTCCGCATTGGCATCAAAGAACGGGAACTGCAAGATACCAGCCGGAAATACAATTTCATTATACGGAGGATTGTAATAAGCATTGACGGTAGGTGTCGTCATCAGCCATTCTGCCTTGTCAACCGGTTTGCTGATTTTACCGGCCATTTCTTTATAAGCATGCTTGGCGGCAGACTGTAAATTGGCATAATAGGTATCTTTGGCAACCTCCACGTCACTATAATCTTTCCACTTTTCTGGATAGCCGATTTTTTTGGTAAAGGCCTCTAATTTTTCAATTGCTTTCTTCTTCGTCTCCGACGTCATCCAATCCAGTTTCTCAATACGGCTCTTGTACACCTTTTGCAAATTGTCGACCAGTTCAAGCATTCGTTTTTTTGCCTCAGGTTTAAAATACTCATCCACATATAATTTTCCAACGATCTCCCCCAAGTTTTCATCCGCTGAACTGACCATCAGCTTCCAGCGTTCTTTTTGCTGTTTCTGGCCATTCAACGTTTTTCCAAATAATTCGAATTTTGCATCTCTGAAATCTTTACTCAATGCTGTCGCTGAAGCATTCACTAAATCTGCTTTTAGTTTTGTTTTCCAAACATCTAAGGACTGTGACTTCAACAGATTATTTAGAGCAAGATAGAATTTAGGCTGCTGCACCAAAATGGTATCGGTCTTCACATCCAGTCGTCCCAAAATATCTTTCCAGTTTAGATTTGGCGTTTGTTTTTGAAATTCCTGAACAGCAAATTTATGATAGTTTTTGATTGGGTCTCTCAATTCCACGGGTGTAGCGTGGGATTTGGCGATTTCCGTCTCTAATCGCAAGACATCCTCCGCCGATTTTTGGGCATTTGCTCCCTCTCCGATCAGCCCGAATAATTTAACTAAATAGGCGACATAGGCTGTCCTGATTTTCTTTGCTTTATCATCCTGATCTAGGTAGTAACTGGCTTCAGGAAGATTTAGTCCACCCTGAAAAAACTGCAGCGCATTTTTTGTACTGATCCGGTCATCTGCCGCCACATAAAACGTAAAAAGATCTCCGTCTCCTTCCTTAAACCCATCCGCTGCATAAGCGATCAATTCATCTACACTTTTCAATCCATTGATTTTTTGGATTGTTCCTTCAATTGGTTTTGCCCCTAATTTATCAATGGTCACAGTATCCATACCGCTCGCATAAAAATCACCCGCTTTTTGCTGATCAGATCCTTTTTTGCTACCCGACTTCGCCGCACCTTCCAATACAGATTTCAGCTTTTCCAGGTTCTCATTTTCAAGGATATAAAAAGAGCCCCAACCCGTCTCCGAAGCTGGGATCTGCGTATTTTTCATCCAGCTTCCATTTGCATATTGGAAGAAATTATCTCCTGGATTCACCGTCGTATCCATTCCTGAGACATCAAAAAAGTTTGTTCGGACCTCCTGAGTGGTATCACTTTTCTTGTTTGACTGACATGACATCATCATTAAGGCTACGGATAGCGTCCCCCATTTGATTTTTTGTATCATATTTTAAGAGATTAAAAGAGTATTTAAATTTATTTTAAAAGTTTAACTTCATACAAATCTTTTCGCCTATCCTTCTTAACTTTCACCGTGCCGTATTCATGCAGATCTCTCAAAGCATAGAGATCAACATCGGCAATGAGGACCATTTCTGCATTCGGCGTTGCTTCTGCTTTAATGGCATTATTTGGAAAAGCGAAGTCTGAAGGAGTAAACACCGCTGATTGTGAATATTGAATATCCATATTGTTGACACGTGGCAAATTACCGACAGAACCGGCAATGGCCACATAGCACTCATTTTCTATAGCTCTAGCCTGCGCACAGGTTCGCACACGGATGTATCCGTTTTGTGTATCGGTCATAAAGGGTACAAATAAAATTTGCATACCCTGATCTGCCAGAATGCGGCTTAATTCCGGGAACTCTACATCGTAACAAATCAATAGCCCTACTTTGCCACAATCGGTATCAAAGACTTTGACCTCACTTCCGCCTACCATTCCGTAATATTTAAATTCATTGGGTGTGATATGAATTTTTTTAAACTCATCCAGTTTGCCGTTGCGATGGCAGAGATAGGAAACATTGTAAAGTTTTTTGTTTTCCATCAATGGCATTGATCCCGCAATGATATTGACATTGTAGGATACAGCAAATTGCTGAATGCGATCGATAATTTCAGAGGTATGCTGGGCAAGCCTTTCCATGGCCAGACGTTCGGGAAGATCATTATAGGGGCTCATCAGCGGGGTATTGAAGAACTCCGGAAACATAATAAAATCTGTTCCATAATCACTCACAGTGTCCACAAAAAACTCGATCTGATCATAAAATGCCTCCAGATTATCGAATAAACGCATCTGCCATTGCACTAATCCTAAGCGAATAGTCTGCTTGGTGGTTGAAATGGACCGTGTATCGGCCTCATAATAAATATTGTTCCACTCCAGCAAAGTTGCAAACTCCATCGATTCGGCATCTTCGGGCAGATAATGTTTGAGTATCTTTTTGACATGAAAGTCATTCGAAAGCTGAAAGGTCAGGGTCGGATCATAGATCTCCTTACGCTTGACTTTCTCGATATACACCCGCGGACTCATTTTATCTGCATAATTGTGATAATTGGGGATCCGGCCGCCGGCAACAATACATTTGAGATTCATCTGTTCACAGAGCTCCTTCCGCGCGTCATAAAGACGACGTCCTAGACGGAGGGCACGATGATTCGGATGAACAAAAACCTCTATTCCATACAGGGTATCTCCCTCATCACTATGCTTGCTAAACTTACCGTCATCAATAATCTCATAATAACTATCATAAATATTATTTTTTTTGGAATTCAAAATAATCGACAAGGCACAAGCAACCACATGTCCGTCAATTTCCACACACAATTGTCCTTCGGGGAACAAATCAATCAAATCTTGAATATTTTCCTTTGACCAGGTTTCACCTACCCCATCATAAGCCTGTTCCATCGATTTTTTCAAATCAACATAATCCTTCTTTGTCAAGTTCCGCACTTGAATATCCATATAAATCTCCTTTTTGAAATTAGTTATCTAAATTTAGTAAAAGTAAAGGCCAAGTCCAAGACTAGCAATGGGCAATGTGCACCATTATGTTGCATCCGCGCGAATATCAAATGGCAACCATCTTCGTCTCTTATACAGTACTTGTTCAGTGATCGCTCAGTGTAAACTGAATAAGTACTGACTTATTACTGTCTAAATATTGATTAAAAAAAGTTATTAGCTACTATTTGGTACGGGGGCGTTCTAGTCTTAATATAGATCTTGATGATCAATATCTTATCAGACAATTAGGGCAATCACCTTTTCATACATGAACAGAATTACTGCAGCGGAAAGATCTTGCTAAAATTAAGGATAAAAAAAAGCGCCAATTATTAATTGGCGCTTTTAATATCTCAGTGATAGCTGCTATCAACTAGGCTTGACCTTGTGGTGTTCCAAAAGGAAATGCAACAGTAGGATCACCACCTTGTTGTGGTTGTTCAGCAACACCTACATCCATTTTAATTGGACCATTTAATGCTTCGAAACGATTCACGTTGTCAACCAATGCACCTAACAAGCGTTTTGCATGCTCTGGAGTCAAAACGATTCTTGATTTCACTTTTGCTTTTGGCACTCCTGGCATCACACGGATAAAGTCAACCACAAATTCAGTATTAGAGTGAGTGATAATCGCAAGATTTGAGTAGGTTCCTTCTGCTACTTCTTCTGTCAACTCGATGCTCAATTCGTTTTGATTTTGGTTATTTTCCATAATAATTCTAATGATAAGTTAATATATTCTTAAATTCTACTTTGTAAAAGTTCTAAAATCCTGTCCGTTCTCAATATTCAGTAACGTTTCGTAAATCAATCTGATCACGTTGTCCACGTCTTCTTTATGCACCATCTCCACGGTCGTATGCATATAGCGGAGTGGTAACGAAATCAACGCCGATGGTACACCGCCATTGCTATAAGCAAATGCATCCGTATCAGTTCCTGTAAAACGGGAGGAAGCCTGACGCTGGAAAGGAATATTATTCTTCTCAGCGACCTTAACCAACAGCTTATTTAAATTGATCTGTACTGCTGGTGCATAAGACAATACCGGACCTTTTCCTGAGAACAGATCTCCCTGTGTGATCTTATTGATCATCGGGGTCTGTGTATCATGTGTCACATCGGTTACGATAGCAACATTCGGTTTAATACGATCTGCAATCATTTCGGCTCCACGTAAACCGATCTCTTCCTGCACCGAATTTACGATATATAATCCAAATGGCAATTTCTTTTTATTCTCTTTTAGCAAGCGTGCAACCTCAGCGATCATAAAACCACCCGCACGATTGTCCATGGCCCGTCCGACATAGTAGCGGTCGTTGAGGATAGAGAATGTATCTTCATATGTAATGACACAGCCCACATGGATTCCTAGCGCTTCGACCTCTTCTTTGGTGCTGCATCCGCAGTCCAAGAAGATATTTTTCAGCGAAGGGTTTTCCTCTTTTTCTCCTGAACGTGTATGGATTGCTGGCCATCCGAATACCGCTTTAACGATCCCGTTTTCAGTGTGAATATTGACGCGCTTAGACGGTGCAATCTGGTGATCCGAACCACCGTTGCGGATCACATAGATCAATCCATCTTTGGTAATATAATTGACAAACCAAGAAATTTCATCCGCATGAGCCTCTATAACTACCTTATATTCAGCTTTCGGATTAATCACACCTACAGCGGTACCATAGTTGTCAACGAATGTATCATCGACATAAGGCTTCAGATAATCTAACCACAAACGCTGCCCATCCCACTCAAATCCTGTAGGAGAAGCATTATTGATATATTTCTCAAAAAATGAAAGCGAATCTTTAGTTACAACCGT
>JALAGS010000205.1 GCA_022712315.1 Sphingobacterium sp.
GATTTTTAATTCTTTAAAAAAAAATCCCGTTCAGCGAACGGGATTTTTTTTAAGCGACTTTAAGCTTTTTCAGATCGGACTTTTCGAATTTTTTCTTCGCATAGTCCAGGGTGATTTCCAATGCTTTCTGTCCCGTTTGCTCTTTTGTTGACGGAATTTCAAACATGGCATCCAGCATAATGGCTTCACAGATACTGCGCAAGCCTCTGGCTCCGAGTTTAAATTCGTCAGCTTTATCAACTATAAACGTATAAACGTCAGGATCAAACTTTAGTTCAATACCTTCGTATTCAAACAGCTTCTTATATTGTTTTACCAAAGCATTCTTTGGTTCAGTCAAAATGCTCAGTAAGGTTTCCTTATCCAGTGGATTTAAGTAAGTCAATACAGGAAGACGACCGATCAGCTCTGGAATCAATCCAAAGTTCTTTAAGTCTTGCGGTGTAATGTACTTGTACAGATTGTTCAAGTCAATTTCCTCGTCATCTTCATTCATTTTATAACCCACTGTCTGGGTACGCAAACGGTTTGCAATTTTCTTCTGAATACCGTCGAATGCTCCCCCACAGATAAACAGGATGTTGCTTGTATTGACTGCGATCATTTTCTGATCGGGATGCTTACGGCCGCCTTGCGGTGGAACGTTAACAACCGTACCTTCAAGAATCTTCAATAAAGCCTGCTGTACACCTTCACCTGATACATCTCTTGTGATGGAAGGGTTATCGCTTTTACGTGCGATTTTATCAATCTCATCGATATAGATAATGCCACGCTCAGCGGAAGCCACATCGTAATCCGCAGCCTGCAGTAAACGCGTCAAGATACTTTCTACGTCTTCCCCTACATAGCCTGCTTCTGTCAATACAGTAGCATCTACGATACAGAATGGTACATTTAATATCTTGGCAACAGTTTTTGCCAGCAAGGTTTTACCTGTTCCTGTTTCACCGACGATAATCAAATTGGATTTTTCGATTTCGATTTCGTCTTTATCCACTTTCTGATTTAAACGCTTATAGTGATTATAAACGGCTACAGAAATTACTTTTTTTGCATCATCCTGCCCGATGACATATTGATCCAAGTGGGTTTTAATTTCCAAAGGACGGATCAGTTTCAGCGCAGTCTGTAAGGTTTTACTTTTTCGTTGTTTTAATTCTTCTGCTAAGATTTCGCCTGCCTGCTGGATACATCTGTCGCAGATGTGCGCTCCGTTGCCTGCAATAAGCATCTGGGCTTCATTTTTGCTTATCCCACAAAACGAACAATGAATGTCTCTATCGTTATTCTTTGCCATTGTTATTTAATAATCTCCTTCTTAGGAAGTAAAATCTCGTCAATCATACCGAATTCTTTGGCTTCATTGGCTCGCATCCAGTAATCGCGATCGGAAGATTTTTCTACCCATTCGTAAGTTTGTCCAGAGTGATCTGAAATAATGGTGTATAATTCTTCTTTCAATTTCATCATCTCACGTAAGTTGATTTCCATATCGGCTGCAACTCCTTGAGCGCCTCCAGAAGGTTGATGAATCATGACGCGTGAGTGACGTAAGGCTGCACGTTTGCCTTTTGCACCAGCAACTAGTAAAACAGCTCCCATAGATGCTGCAATTCCTGTACAGATGGTTGCTACATCAGGAGTGATGTATTGCATGGTGTCATAAATACCTAGACCTGCGTACACGCTTCCACCCGGTGAATTGATGTAGATCTGGATATCACGTTGTGCATCGGTAGACTGTAAGAACAAGAGCTGTGCCTGAATAATGTTGGCTACCTGATCATCAATACCGCTGCCTAAAAATATGATACGGTCCATCATCAAACGCGAAAATACATCCATCTGAGCGACGTTCAATTGACGTTCTTCAACGATGTAAGGCGTAAGGTTTGTCGGAATGCTAGTCTCTGTACGAGCAATGAAGCTATCAACATGTTGACTTCCAATACGGTGATGCTTTACTGCATATTTTCTGAATTCGTTTTTATCTATATTCATCTTTTTGTTTTTTCTATTCTGTAGGACTAATATAAAACTATATTTTAAAAATCAAATAAATTGAAAAGATGTTTTACATCTACTTTACATTTTTTAACGATAGCCACCAGCAATGAGGCTGGGCATCGTCCTTAACCAATTTCGTTATAGCCGGGGAGATCTTCTAAAAATTCATAAGATTCCGTATTAAAGTCAACTTTACAATAATAATGATTGATCCCATTGCTCACCAGCAAGTAAGGGATGCGGTGAACGCTGTTGTAATTTGCAATCTGCTCA
This sequence comes from Sphingobacterium sp., assembly GCA_022712315.1. Classification (GTDB taxonomy): domain Bacteria; phylum Bacteroidota; class Bacteroidia; order Sphingobacteriales; family Sphingobacteriaceae; genus Sphingobacterium. Next base: position 2,284 of record JALAGS010000205.1, read on the forward strand.
AATACTTGCTGCGTGATTTTTATATGCGGTGCCTTAAACTCGGCTAAAACGACCTTATGTCCGCTGCTGTTGTAAATCAATAAATCACTCCGTTTCTGAAGATTATTTAATTTCAATCCGCCTTCAATATGCATCAATGATTTGGGATAATTTTTCATGAGTGACAAATAGTTGATCCAATGCTGCCTAACCCATTCTTCCGGTGTTAATACCAAGTCCTTTTTTCTGAGCTCATCAAAGATGTAAATCGCATTGTTCTTTTTGGATATTTTAGCTTTAAATGGCGGTAAGTTCAGTGGAGTCGGTGAAAACATATACAAATATACTAAAATTTTAGCAAATAAAACGAATCATCCGCGGCTGCGACCTGGTGTTTTTTTCTAGGAATGCCAGTATTTATTTTCGAGAAAAAAAGCTTCAGGTTGCTTTCAGAGTGATGCGTATCCGCAAAATCATAACGATTTTATGGTCAGATGCTCATCGTTTGAAATCAATAGCTATTGCATAATAGTAACTTCTGGATCAAGTTTAAAAACGTAACTTTGCAGTAGTTGACACAATTGATTTGCCGTTAAAATCGTATTTTCGCTTGCTATTACACAGGCTTGCCCGAGCAGCGCAAATCGGTTTAACAAGGCATCAACAAGCGTACACAGGCAGCGGGGTGATGGCAGCCCGAAAGCTTCAAAAAAATAATAGGCAAACTGATAAACGAAGAAGGAATAAAATAAATACGTATGAATATAAATCCGATCCTATCCGACATTAAGAACAGATCTTTTAAACAAGTGTATTTATTGCAAGGGGAGGAAAGTTATTTTATTGATACCATCGCCGACGCGCTGGAAGCAACTGTATTGAATGATGCGCAGAAAGGGTTTGATCAATCTATTTTTTACGGAAAAGATATTGATATGTCTACGATCGTCAATGCAGCAAAGCGATATCCCATGCTGAGCGATTATCAGGTCATTATCATAAAGGAAGCGCAGGAACTAAAGTGGAAATCGGATACAGAAGAACTGCTGACCAAATACCTGGAGCATCTCACACCGACGACCATACTTGTTTTTTGTTTTAAACATGGGAAATTTGACAAACGCAAAAAGGTCTATAAAGTTTTTGAAAAAACAGGCCTTGTTGTAGACGCGTCCAAGTTATATGACGATAAAGTAGCGCCCTGGATTGGAGCCTATGTAAAAGACGCCGGGTGGCGCATTCATCCGCAAGCGACGGTGATGATTGCCGACTATCTGGGCAATGACCTGTCCAAAGTATCCAATGAACTTGACAAGCTGATGCTGAATGTTCCCAAAAGTCAAGAGATAAGTATGGAAGACGTTGAACGAAATATTGGAATCTCCAAAGATTACAATGTTTTTGAATTAAATACAGCCTTAGCCAAACGTAACGCCCTAAAAGCTTATCAGATCGTCGATTATTTTGTCGCCAATCCTAAAAATAATCCCTTGGTGATGGTCATAGGACAGATAGCGACCTATTTTACCAAAATTCTTAAATACCATTATCTGATCGACAAATCGGTAGCTGCAAAAGAGCTTGGGGTACATCCTTTTTTTTTGAAGGAGTACGAAATTGCTGCAAGGAACTACAACAGGCGGAAAACTTTTGATGTGCTCAATGTACTGAAGGAAACGGATTTGAAATCCAAGGGTGTCCATGTGCCGAGCAATTTTAACAGCGAGGAGTTCTTTAAAGAAATTGGCATTCGAATACTAAATTAATTTCCATAAAAATATAAAAACACCAGAAATGGTGTTTTTTTTACATAAAATTCATAATTAAACATTTGTTTAAATTAAACGTTTGTTTAACTTTGTCGCGCATTTAGCGGGAACGTATCTTTTCCTTGCTATAAATATGCGGATAGTATCGATAAAAGATAGGGGTTTTAAATGGAATTTAACGAGAAACAGATTGATATCCTTCTTGCAGCTGAACGTCTTTTTGCAACGAAAGGGTTTGATGGAACTTCTGTTCGCGATATTGCCAATGAGGCAAATGTAAATGTCGCGATGATCAATTATTATTTTGGTTCTAAAGACAAGCTACTGGATACTTTCTTTGAATGGCGTGTTCCTGATTTTATGATCAATGTGGATGAATTGGCGCTTATTGGTAATGCGCTGGACAAAATTGACGCCATGGTGGACCGATCGATCAAATCAATGAATTCACATCGTAAACTGTATCATATCATCACAATTGAAAGCTCCTTAAAGCAACGTATGCTCATTTCCGAAGCATTCAGAAAGCTCAAGCTGCATAATCTGGAGGTGATCTCATCCGTGATCAATGAGGGGGTAAAACAAGGGGTGTTTAAAGACGGGTATGACCCGATTTTAATCCATTCGATGATGATGGGAACTTTTATGAATTTCCAGATGAACCATTGTTTTTTACAGGATCAGCTGCATATTGATAACGATGAGGAATATGCAAATTATATAGAAACAACTTTAACAGAATTTATACAGAAAACAATTAAAGCTTTATTGACATATGAAAAATAAGTTGGCCAATTTGAGTGCTTTATTGCTTTTGAGTCCCATGGGTTTGTTGGCACAGGACAACAAGCACATGACTTTGGAAGAAATAATTCACTTGGCTGCAAATCAAAGCGTGGAAGCGAAGTCTGCCGATACCAAGATAATGGGGAGACAGCTCGAAGTTGAAAGTGCCAAATCGAAACAGCTTCCTGATGCAAAATTGGGTGGGCAATACATGGCTATGACCACACCAAATGTGAATTTAAAGTTGGCTTTAGGTAGTGGAGGCTCTGCTCCGGATATCGCTGCAAACCAATTGTGGTTGGGACAGGCTTCAGTGAGCATGCCAATCTATACAGGTGGAAGAATTAAAGGAGGTATTGATATTGCAAAGGATGTATTAAAAGCCGAGGAATACAATGCCGTAGCAAGCAAAGAACAGTTGGCTATACGTGCAGTAAATCTTTATTTAAGTCTTTATAAGGCTCAGCAAACCAATTTGTTGATAGCTGAGAATATCAAACAGTCGGAGCAACGTGTTTCGGATTTTAAAGCGATGCTGGACAATGGTTTGATCGCACGGAATGATTTATTGAAAGCGGAACTGCAGCTATCAAACTATCAGGTTTCGCTTCAGGAAGCACAGAAAAATATCAAGGTGCTGAATTACCAACTGGCCAATTTCTTGAAAATTGACGAGGATACGCAATTGGATCAGATCAATTTGGGTGAAGTAGCAGGGGTAGATTTAGGTCTGAAGGGATCGTATGAAACCGCTAAGACTGTGCGCTCGGACGTGAAGTCTCTGGAGTCACAACGCCAGGTAGCTGAAGATCAGTTGAAGGTGACCAAGGCTTCGACATTGCCACAGGTTTCTGCAACGGCAGGTTATAATGCCTTTGGCTTGCAAAAAGTGGTTACGGTAACCAATGCCGCTATGGTGGGGGTTGGTGTTTCCTATGATATCGGTTCACTTTATAAGAATAAAAGAGAAGTGAATGTCGCGAAAAATCACATTAAGGAGATCGATGAGCATCTGGAACTCTTGAATGATAAAGTGAAGGTTCAGGTACAGCAAGCAAATGAGAATTATATGCTGGCACAGAAGCAGGATGTCGTTTATCATCAGGCCGTAGATCAGGCTGTCGAAAATTACCGTATTACAAAAGATAAGTACGATAATGGAATCGCCGATACAGACGATTTGTTGACAGCTGATGTACAGCAGCTTCAAAGTAAAATTAATCTTGCGATCAGCAAAGCAAACACAATTGAAAAATACTACGATCTTCTATTGGCAAATGGATCGTTAAACATTAAATAGCAATTAATCTAGACATGGAAAATACAGTAGAAAACGCACCTGAAAAAAAAGGTACAAATAAAAAATTTACAATTGTTTTGGCTGCCTTGGTCATCTTCGGAGGAGCCTACGGTGCTTATAAATATATGCATGGTCAGGCGCATGAAACAACAGACGATGCGCAGGTAGAGAAAAACATGAGTCCGATCATCCCACGTGTTGGTGGGTTTATCTCGAAAGTGTACGTAAAGGACAACGATTTGGTTAAAAAAGGGGATACGTTGTTCACTATTGAGAGCCAAGATTATCAGGTCCGTGTGGATGAAGCATTAGCGGCCTTGGCTGCTGCTCAAAGTAGCTTTGATGTTTCAAAGGCTGATGTATCTGCATCTTCGGCAAACGTGGCGATCTCTGATGCAACGATCCAATCCAATTTAGGAAGCATTGACGCGGCTCGTATCCGTGCCAAACAAGCAAATAATGACTATATCCGCTACCAAAATTTATACAACAACCAATCGATCACCAAACAACAGTATGAGCAAGCTTTGACGGCTAAACTGGAGGCGGACAAGCAGGTTGAAATTTTGCAGCAACAACGTAATGCAAGTGCATCGCAGCGTAATGCAATCGTCAGTAAGACGACAGTAGCTTCTAAGCAGACTTCTGTTGCTGAAGCCAATATAAAAAGAGCGAATGCGCAGCTTGAAGCGGCTAAATTGAATCTTTCTTATACTGCTGTTCTTGCTTCTGTGGATGGTCAGGTATCCAATATTAAAGTGCAACCGGGGCAGATGGTCAATCCAGGTCAGTCTTTGTTCTACATTGTCGACAATATTGAAACTTGGGTGGTTGCTAACTTTAAGGAGACGCAATTGGAAAAAATGAAACCGGGACAGAAGGTGGGTATCAAAGTGGATGCTTATCCGGCTATCGAATTTGAAGGTGAGGTCAATTCTTTCTCGCCAGCTACAGGTTCACGTTTCTCTTTGCTGCCTCCGGATAATGCGACAGGTAACTTTGTAAAGACTGTACAGCGTTTACCGGTAAAAATCAAATTGACAAAAGACAATAAAGCAGAAAATGTGGCTTTGCTCAGACCGGGCATGAATGCTGACGTAGATGTGCATGTTCAATAACTATGGAAAATTTAAATCAACAGGATAGTCTGGTTGAATATGGTTTTCGGCGCGTTGTTATCACGATTACCGCAGTGCTTTGTGCACTGTTGGAAATTGTGGATACAACGATTGTCAATGTGGCCCTAAACGATATGAAAGGTTCACTGGGCGCTACATTGACGGATGTGGCCTGGGTTATTACGGCTTATGCAATTGCCAATGTAATTGTAATTCCGATGACCAGCTGGCTGTCGCAGCAGTTTGGACGTAGAAACTACTTTGCGGCTTCCATTATCATATTCACAGTATCTTCATTTTTGTGCGGAAATGCAACCAATATGTGGGAACTTGTTGCATTCCGCTTTATACAAGGGATGGGTGGGGGAGCCTTGTTGGTGACAGCCCAGACCATTATTACGGAAAGTTATCCCAAAGAAAAACGTAGTATGGCCCAGGCTATTTACGGTATGGGGGTCATTGTCGGTCCTACCTTAGGCCCGCCGTTGGGAGGATATATTATCGATAACTTCTCATGGCCTTATATCTTTTATATCAATGTGCCGCTTGGAATTATCGCAACCTTGTTGACATTATCTTTTGTACGTAGCCCTAAGTACAGCCAGAAACAGTCTGCAAAAGAGGTGGACTGGTTCGGCATGATATTTCTGATTATGTTTATCGGTTCGCTCCAGTTCGTATTGGAGCATGGTCAACAGGATGACTGGTTTGATGATTCACTAATCTTAGGATTATCTATCTTATCGGCTTTTGGTTTATTATTCTTTATTTGGCGGGAGCTGGTATATGACAAACCTATTGTCAACCTGCGTGTATTAAAGGATAAGAATTTGCAGGTCGGTGTGGTGATGAGCTTTATTCTCGGTTTTGGATTGTTTGGATCGACTTTTATTATTCCGATCTATACACAGTCGATATTGGGATGGACAGCAACGGATGCCGGATTGTTATTGCTGCCAAGTTCAATTATGACTGGTATCATGATGCCTTTTATCGGTAAGATGATCCAGAATGGCGTACCTCAGAAATATATGGTTGCGGTAGGGCTGAGTATCTTTTTTGGCTTCTGTTTTTGGATGTATAGCCTGATGACGAATGATACCGGTTCGGAGCACATGTTCTGGCCTTTGATTCTTCGTGGAGTTGGTTTGGGCTTATTGTTTGTTCCTGTCATGACGCTGTCTTTATCGACATTACATGGTAAGTCAATCGGTGAGGGTGCAGCTTTTACGGGGATGATGCGTCAATTGGGCGGTTCGTTCGGGATTGCTTTGATTACAACATTTATTGCCCGTGATACACAAAAACACCGCGTTGACTTGGTGGCCAACTTGGATCCAAGCAAGTTTGATGTACAACAGCGCGTACAGCAATTGCAGATGAGTTTTCAGGCCAAAGGTTTTTCACCAAACGAAGCTTTGGCAAAGGCTCATCAGATATTGGACATGAGTGTAATGAAACAAGCGACAGTTCTGTCTTATATGGATGTGTTCTTATACCTGGGCGTTGTATTTTTGCTTTGTGTTCCTTTTGTATTGATGATCAAACAAGGAAAAACGCAGATAGATATGTCTAGTGTACACTAGAACACGATAGACTAATTTTATACCCCTACAGGTAAATTGTTCAAAAAGGATAGTTAACCCTTTAATCAAAAGCCTTCAAAAAGCGTTTAGCTTTTTGAAGGCTTTTATTTTACTGATGTCTACACGATTTAGTTGATTCAGCACGAATCGTGTTTTGCTTCATAGCGGTCGGTGGTCGCAAAGTCATGAAGTTTTTTACTGTTGAATAGTAGGTGCGTTTGACGCTGCTTGCTGTTTGTACGTCGAAACCGTCTAAGTTTTGCAAACCGAAAATAATAATTGAAAAACCTGATTTAAAATTGATTGTTTAATAATAAAGAACTTGGAGGAATCGATCTTTTGAAAGGAGCAAAGATGGTTCTTTTGAAACTGTGATGAAGGTAGATTTTTTGTTTTTAAAATAGCGACTGCATGTATACGGAAAAGCTTAATCTTTTGGCATTTATCATTCCCTTGTTTTTAGTTTTGATGCTGTTGGAATACTGGTATAGTTTAAAAAAACAGAAGCGTTTTTATTCTTTTGATGAATCCATTTCCAATCTCAATGTCGGTATTGTCGAGCGCATGTGTGATATGTTTTCTGTGAGCTTGTTTTACTTTTTTTTCGTTTGGGTGTATCAAAATTTTGCTATATTTCACATTGAAGCGAATCTTTGGACCTGGATTATACTTTTCTTATTTACAGATTTTCTCTGGTATTGGTATCATCGTTACAGCCATGAAATCAACCTATTGTGGGCCGCACACGTTGTCCATCATCAGAGTGAAGACTATAACTTCACGGTAGCAGCTCGTATTACCATATTTCAGGCGGTATTTCGTTCGCTGTTTTGGGCTTTTATTCCCCTTTTGGGTTTTCCACCTTTTATGATGACAGCAATCTTATTGGTGCATGGGGTATATCCATTCTTCTCCCATACACAAACCGTAGGTAATTTGGGTGTTCTTGAGCGGATATTTGTAACGCCCTCACATCATCGCGTACATCATAGCAGCAATGAAATCTATTTGGATAAGAATTACGGGGACATTCTAATTATCTGGGATAGACTGTTTGGAACATTTATCCCCGAGCAGAAAGAGGAGCCTTGTGTCTATGGACTTACTAAACCTATCCATCGCTATACTTTTCTATGGCAGCATTTTCATTATTTATTTGAAATTGGCCTGTCATTTAAGCGCGCGCAGGGATTTAAAAACAAAATGCGAACTATATTTGGTCGACCCGACGATATACAGCCTGAAATCAGAACAGAATTGGAACAGAAGATTTTTGCAGGTATCAAACCACAGGTTCATGGACAGGGGTTAAGCCGTTATATCTTTTTTCAGTCCATGCTGACAATGATCCTTCTTTTTTTCTTTTTGCTTTATGGTAATTATCAGCAACTCCTCCAGCTCATTGTAGGTGGGGTATTTATTCTCTGCAGTGTCATTTGTATAGGTGGCCTTCTGGAGCATGAAGGTTGGGTTTTTCCGCTTGAGATGTTGCGGTTATTTTTGTTGCTGCTGTATATCAGCTTAACGTTTTACTCGCCTTTAAGTCTTGTTTTATTGGGATCTTTCGTTTTAATTCAATTGATTTTTTATCAAAGTTTAGCCGCTCGTTACACGAAATTACTTCATCTTGAACGAAGCTGAATTTATCGGAGAGAATGCTTACCTCTCCTGATTATAATCGAATTTATAAAGTATATAAACCTTTATAGATCTATTGGCATAGGTCGACAAAGGATTGACAGTAGGATCTGGCCATAATATCCCAACTATATTGCTTTAGGGTATTCTGTTTAAATTGCAGGCCTAACTTTTTATAGTGGGCTGGCTCTGCTAAGATAGCTTGAAGTTGTTCGACCCAGGCATTCTGGTTTTTGCTTGCCAGGAGCAGACCGTTGCCATTATGTGTCACTGCACTTGTAATTCCTTCCAATTCTGACGCGACAACGATTGTACCTGCTGTGGAGGCTTCCAAACAGACGAGTCCAAAACCTTCCATATCGCCCGCCACTTCGATATTGGGCATCAAGAAGGCTTGAGCATTGGTCAATAGGCTTTTCAGCTGTTCAAATGGAACTTTTCCAAGATGTTGAATTTTTTCGGGATGTGCTTTCAGTAGTTTTCGGATCTCTTGCTGATCCGTGGGATAACCCAGAAATAAAGTCATTAAATGATACAGCTTTGCGGGCATCAGATGCAATAGACGTTCTTTCCATGTAGATTCTTGGTCGAATGGGCCGACCATCAGTAATTTGAAATCACCCTGGATCGCCGGTATGACATCTTTCATAAGCCAGGAGAACCCCTTCCGTTTGACTGCTCGTCCTAATGTGATAAAATAAGGCTTGCTCACACTGTTTGTTTCAGTGACTTGCGCGGGTACCTGTATCGGATCGACACCGTTAGGTATAATGATAATTTTTGAGGGATCAATACCACGTAACTGGGCGGCTTCTGCGGTGGCTTGGCTTACGGCAATAATCTGGTCGAATGCGTTAAACCTTGGTACGACCTTTTTTTGAAAATAACTGAAGGGAAATACGATATCCAGGCCATGAATCGTAACCACACGCTTTAAATGGCGGTACCCTTTGTGAAAGGAGGCCAACGAGGCTATTAACCCATCATTAAAGTGAATAAGCTTGATCCCCGGGTTTTCTTTCACCTTTGCCAGGATACGACGATTTAGCTGAAGGAAGAAAGTTAAAATGGATTCTTTATGATCGTAGACTAAAGTGTGCGTTTTTAAATAAAGAGCTGCTGTGTTGATCAGTTCAAAACTCTGCTTTTCCATGCCTCCAACACTTGGAGGGTATTTGTGGCTGACAAATAATATTTCTATTTCAGATAGGGACATGAACTGCTTTCTTTTTGATGCATAGATAAAATATAAATCCTAAACCTGCCCAGAAGAGCTGCCGGCTGCGGCGCAATAGCGAAGCACTGAGCCAAATTGTTCCCCCTGTAATACCGATCATATGGAGCAGGAGCTTGTTGGCGATTTCTTCGACACCAAGTTGGCCGGGAATGAAAGCACCCATGCTTTTCAGTACAATGACACTCATATCCAGTATCAATCCATGAATCGGTTGAGCAGGGGTACCCAGAAATTTTAGAATATAATAGAATTCAAGACTTCCGATAATCCAATGGAGGGCAAAAAGTAAATAGGAACACCAAAAGATCTTATTTTGATGTTGGTAAAAGTATTTTACATTCCAAAGTAGCGTCTGCATATAGGATTGTGCTTTTCCCAAAAAACTTGTTGTCGAAGCTGTATTTTGCGAAGGACTTTTTGCGGCTATTAGCCAGTAGAGCATTAAGAGAACCAAGAGCAGCAAAAGAGTACAGACGAAATAGATTGTAGAACCTGTATAACGTATAACTTCACTTTTTAAAGGAGAGAACATCAACCAGAGCATAGCGATCAAAAAAAGAGTCAATTGGGAAAGGACCGCAGTAATACGGGATATTGCAACAGAATTCAATCCTTCTTTTAACGGAATGTTGTAACGGGTGATCAATTCTGCCTTTAACAGGTCACCACCGATAATGCTAGTGGGATTGAATAGCCCAACGGTTTCACCGATTTGACGGATAGCAAAGAGTTCAATCAGATTCACTTTCTTTTTATCGGAACCCAAACATATCCACCAGGCTAGGGTACCTAGAAAATATGCTGCACAAGTTGTCAACAAAATAAAGATAAAGCGATAACCAACTGCGGAGAGTTCTTTTTTTAACGCATTGAAGTCGCTTTTAGCTAAAAAGATCGCAATGGATACCAAGATCAAAACTAAAAATGTGCCTTTGAATAGCTTACTTGGGGATGTTAGTTTGCCCATGCCAAATCTGTTTCCTGTGTTTTATCTACCAGTCGGTCAATATCATCAAAATAGGACTGTGATAGCCTGTTCCAGTCCAGCTGCCTAACATAAGAAAGACCTGCAGCAACAAGATTCTTTTTTAAGCTTGTGTCAGAAAGGATTTTTTTGAGGTAATAAACATATCCGGCCGCATTTTCGGGCTGACACTTAAACCCATTTTTCCCATGCTGAATCAGTGAAGCGGAACCTCCACCATCAGCGATAACACAAGGAAGTCCAGATGCTAATGCTTCTACAACGACATTGCCATAAGTTTCTGAAACCGATGGAAAGACAAAGGCATCTGCCGAAGCATATAGGATCGCAAGCTCTTCGTGGTTTTTCTTTCCCAAAAATATGGCTTTTGGCATCTCCTGCATTGCTGTTATTTTGGCAGTTCCCTCGCCAACAACAATGAAATTATAGTCGAGATTTTGCGCTTGTATCTGTTGATAGATTTCAATGAGTGTTTTAATATTTTTTTCCCAAACAATACGGCTGACAAAAAGTATAGTAGGTTTGTCATTTTCTGTGATAGACTGTATGTGAGAAATATTCTTTTTATAGGGGTTAAATAAGGTCGTGTCGATTCCTCTCTGCCACAGTTTTAATCCTTCCTGTTGTAAACCGATCTCCTGCAGTTCACTTAGAATGGATTTGGTCGGCACATACACAATATCACATTTGTTATAGAAATTATTCATAGCTTTTTTCATCCATTGTTCGGTTGGTTTAACCAAGGGTAAGATATTTTTGAAATAATAAGCGATGTATGAAATGAAATGTGTATGATAGATCGTTAGAACAGGTATTCCTTTTCGTTTGGCATAATTCAAGGCAAAGAAACCCAAAAGGGATGGGGTAGCAATGTGGATCATGTCCGGAGCAAATTCATCCAGGGCGAGTTCAAGTTTCTTTTTGATAAGCTGTGGAATAGCAAGGCAATAATCATCATTGACGGGTATTTTAAATGTCGGGACCTTGTAAGAATGAAAATTTCGAAATTTTGTGGGGCCGCCGCCATAGATAAAAAAATAATTAAATTTTTGCTGATCGATGCGGTTTATCAGCTGAAACATTGTACGCGATGCACCGTCAAAATCCTCAACGAGTATCTCTGTAAAGAATGCTACCTTTCTCATGTTATTCTTATTAGGGGTTGTATAAAAATATCTGAAAGCTGTAACTCCTATGCTATGCCCGTATTATCCTTTTGTCATTATAGTGTTTATAAATTATGAGTTTTTAATAATTTGTGCATGATTATTAAAAATAGAATTAATTGAACATGATCATTGAGCTAATGTTTGAGCGGTAGCTTTGGATTGAACAAAATATTCAGTCCATGTTAATAGATCTATTGTTCGAAAAAAAAATTAGACCTAAGGGTTTTCGAAAAATTCTCCTCTTATTTGTTTGTGCATCTGCAGGCGTTATGTTGGGGTTTAAGCTCAAGCCTAAACAGCAGCCTAAACTTGGCAACTTAAGCTATGCAGCTTTGCCTGATGCGAACTACGGGCAGCTTAATTTATTGACATATAATATCGCTGGTCTCCCTGAGCTGATTTCCAGTGCAGTAACAGAGCGGTCTTCCAGTATTACTTCGATCGGCGAGCGAATCAATGGATTTGATATTGTCAATGTACAGGAAGACTTTAATTACAACAAATTTCTTTATCGTAACAATAAGCATAGCTACCGAACTGCAAATATGGGAGGAGTACCTTTTGGTGATGGTCTGAGCACACTTTCAAAATATCCCATTGTTGAGTTTGAGCGAATAAGCTGGACGGATTGCAACGGTACAGATTGCCTGACTCCTAAAGGCTTTTCATATGCTCGTATCCAATTAGCTAAGGAGGTTTTTATTGATGTTTATAATGTACATGCAACAGCTCAGGATGATCGGAATGCAACTATTGCGCGGCAGAAGAATATCAATCAGCTGAAAACCTATATCAAAAAATATTCGGCGGATAAGCCACTTTTAATCATGGGTGATTTTAATTCCCATTATGCTTATGAACTAGATAACATTGGTTCTTTTCAGGAGGACTTGGGTCTGGTAGATGCCTGGGTAAGTTTGCGAAATAAGGGTGAAATTCCTGGACATCAAACAAACTTTGAAGCGAAAACCGCATTGGAGCTGACGGAGGATTGCGAGGGCATTGACAAAATTTACTACCGCAATAATCATCATCTACTATTTGAAGCAAAGGATTACCAGGTCCAGAAAAAACTCTTTCAAAACGAGCAGGGACAGGATCTATCAGATCATTGCGCGGTCTCCCTACAGTTGGGCTGGCGTATTGTCAAATCTTCGGTTCAGTAAGATAAAACTTTCTCAATTCTTTCATATCAATCGCGATTAGCACTGAACCCCTCAGTGCTTTTTTCTTGGATATGTACATCCCTTAAACGCCAGGTCTATTTATTGTTCCTCGTTTGACAAAGGGATCAGCGTTACAGTCAATTGTTATAATAGAGGAAGTAGAATGATGAAGAAATACGAGAATATAAAAAAGCCCCATAAAAAAGATTATGGAGCCTTTATAAAATTGGGATAAATTATCTTATTTGTACATTTCTTCGCGTTGTGCTTTGACCACATCGCTATTAATGTATTCATCGTAAGTCATCAATTTGTCGATGATACCTTTAGGTGTCAATTCAATAATTCTATTCGCAACAGTTTCCGTCAGTTCGTGGTCACGTGAAGTGAACAGCATCGATCCTTTAAAATCTGACATGCCATTATTTAAAGCTGTAATCGATTCAAGATCCAAGTGGTTGGTCGGTTCGTCGAAGATGAGGAAGTTGGCACCTTGAAGCATCATACGAGAAAACATGCAGCGCATTTTTTCACCTCCAGAGAGCACAGATACTTTTTTCATAACTTCTTCGCCAGAGAAAAGCATTTTTCCTAAAAATCCGCGCAAGAATTGTTCATCGGCTTCAGGATTTGTTGTATAGTCTCTTAACCAATCGACTAGATTTTCGTTTTTACCTTCAAAAAACGCTGCATTCTCAATTGGCATATCAGCAGGAGTGATGGTCACCCCCCATTTAAACTCACCTCCAAAGTCAGCATCTCTACCGGTAATAATATCGTAGAATGCAGTAGTGACTAATGAGTTTGGACCTAGTACAGCAATTTTATCACCTTTATTAATCATAAACGTGATATCCTTGAAGAAAACTTCGCCATTGACCGTTTTGCTTAATCCTTCTACTTGTAAAGTCTGATCCCCAGGTTCACGGTTCATGGTATTGAACATGATGGCAGGGTATTTACGGTTGGAAGGTTTGATTTCGTCAATATTGATTTTATCCAAAGCTTTCTTACGTGAAGTCGCTTGTTTTGATTTGGAAGCATTGGCAGAGAAACGACGGATAAATTCCTGAAGTTCCTTAACCTTATCTTCCATCTTTTTATTTTGGTCAGACCGTTGTTTTAGGGCTAATTGAGAAGATTCGTACCAGAAGGAGTAGTTACCCGTATAGATTGTCATTTTTCCAAAATCTATATCTACCGTATGCGTACATACAGCATCTAGGAAGTGACGGTCATGGGATACGACTAGGACGATTGCTTCATAGCTTGCTAAAAAATCTTCTAACCATGCGATGGTGTTTATATCCAGGTCATTGGTAGGCTCATCGAGAATCAAAATATCTGGTTTTCCAAATAAAGCTTGCGCCAGTAATACGCGAACTTTTTGATTACCGTCGATTTCAGAAACCAATTTATAGTGTAGATCTTCTTTAATACCCAGGCTGCTCAACAACGTCGCTGCATTAGATTCGGCATTCCAGCCATCCATTTCAGCAAAAAGACTTTCTAATTCGCCGGCACGTTCACCGTCCGCATCAGAGAAATCCTCTTTCATGTAAATAGCATCTTTCTCTTTCATGATTTTGTAAAGCTCCTGGTTACCCATCATGACTGTTTCCAGAACAGTAAATTCGTCGAAAGCGTAGTGATCCTGACTTAAAACAGACATGCGTTCGCCTGGCGTAAAAGCCACAGAACCTGTTGAAGGATCAACTTCACCAGAGATAATTTTTAAGAACGTAGATTTACCTGCTCCATTAGCGCCGATAATACCGTAACAGTTTCCAGGTGTAAATTTTAGATTGACATCTTCGAATAGTACACGTTTACCATAACGAAGGGAGAGATTTGACACATTAATCATGCTGCAAAGATACGTTTTAATCTTGTATTTTTAACTATTTACACTGATCACTTCCATTCAAAATAGCGAAGTCTCTCCTGTCGTGGTGAATGGCTGATTTCCAGATCTTTTCAGCGAGTTGTGTACTTTGAAAAAGAGGTAAGCGAGACGTTCTTTCCAAGAAGGGGAGAAACTCGGGCAATAGACTAATATTGCATTAATAAATAATGAACATTGCTTTTACTACCCAAATTGGCTTCTTTTTTGTTGTGCAAGAGCTCAAAATAAAATCAATTATGAAGAGAAAAAGAATAAGCTGCTCTATTGTGCTTGTTGTCGCTTTTTTTGTGAACCTGCAAGACGCTTCTGCCCAATTTGGAGGTTTACTCGATAAAGCGAGCAAGGCTGTCGCTTCCAAGGGAAGCAAAGTGCTGGCGCTAGACAAACTGTTAAAAGAACCTGAAGCTATCAGTACCAGTTTTGAAGATGTGAATCGGAAAGGCGAGCAAATGCCAGACTTTCAAAATACGGCTGTTTACAAACCGTTGGAAAATCTGCCAAAGAACGGAAGCGATGGCTATCTGTTGGAGGCTGGACATTTTGAAATGACCAATAAGAGCTATTGTTTAAAGGCCGGTACGTATGCGCCTTCAAAGGGCGACGGGTATATGTATGCACCCACCTTGGGTAAAAAAAGGGAAGTAGTCATAGCCATTTTGAAAAGCGCGGAGAAACATCCAGAGGTGGCACAATCTGATATACAGATGCTATTGTGGACGATTATTGCAAAAACAAAATTTATCGATTACGCTGGACCTGTGAAAGAGACAGCCTTAAAACTGCTTACAGCTGAGCAAATTTTACATCTGGAAGGCGGTGCCCTTGGCGTTTTGCCATTCGATGTTGTTCAAAAAGCAAAAGACCAAATGCCACCTGCTGTGCAGACAATCTTCGAAGCGGAAAATAATATTCGCCATCTTGTTTCTTCGGGAAATTACTCTTATGCTGATTTTGAGCAATATGCTATTTTGGCCGGTATGGCCGAACCGCGTACGGATGTGCCAAGTGGTATCTGGACACTTCATCCCGACGGTTATTATGTACGCTACTTTCCAAGTGGATATGCCGTGACCAAAGTTCAGCTGTATGTCCCTCAGGAGCTAATAACAAAATTGAATGGGAAAAAACTTGTGTATGACGCAACGGACGATATTGCATGTCCGGCAAATACGGGCTCGCAACGATTGGCACAAACGAATGAACCGGTTCGCCATTAGGATTTGAGCGGGTGCAAGGAAGATAAGGAGAGAAGGATATAGGAAGGAAATTTAATGAATAAGGGAGATCAATTGATCTCCCTTATTCATTAAATTTCCTCTTTTGCCTCCTGTATAATATATAAACAATGACAATAATAGCAATGATTGCTAAAATAATGTAATGGGAACCTGAATGTTGGGTTTTATCCTCTGTCGTCTGCGCATATGTAAAATTTGCTACGAAAAGAAGCACCATGAAAATCCACTTCTTGCACATAATAAACGGTTTATTAACTATAGTAGCAAGCTAAGTATTTTTTGCAACAAAGTCAAATTAATTCGCTAAAAAATTTATACCGATTTCTTAAAACTTTTTTGCAGTGGAAGCAATATGCAAGATTTTTTTGCATATTTTCAAATTTTAAAGAGGTACATTCTGCTGGGACTTGTTCCATCTGATGTTTTTTAGGGTTTTTATGTCGTTAACGGATGATATTGTTCCTGAAATTGGGCAAATAGGACTAAAAATTGTATCTTGTAGACCTTTTTAAGCGTTTTAGATACCGTATCATGTCAAAACTTATCAATTTAACTGTCTTTAGAGAATTCTTAAAATCCAGCTTTGTGGGAGGAATTATTCTTTTTTCCTATGTTATTCTGGCATTGGTTGTCGCAAATACATCCTTGTATGACGGCGTAATGGAGTTTCTGAATCATGAGGTAGGTTTTGAAAGTAGCGGTATCCATCTAAAATATTCTTGGCTACTCTGGCTTAATGATGGGCTGATGGCCATTTTTTTTCTATTGGTCGGCCTTGAAATTAAACGCGAGATTGTGGAGGGGGAGCTTTCTTCACCAAGCAAGGCTATTCTTCCTATATTGGCAGCTGTGGGGGGCGCGATTTTGCCGGCCGTCATTTATTTTGCACTGAATCAGGGATCTGATACCGCAAATGGTTGGGGAATTCCAATGGCCACAGATATCGCATTTGCCTTGGCTGTTATTACGCTTTTAGGAAATAAGGTACCTGCGAGTCTTAAAATCTTTTTGGCTGCCCTGGCAATTGTTGATGATTTGCTTGCAATATTGGTTATCGCGATCTTCTATAGTAACGGGATTCATGCTACCTATCTGTTTATAGCACTCGGTATTTTTCTGTTTCTGCTGCTGTTGAATAAATTGGGGGTTAAAGCGATATGGGCTTACCTGGTTCCTGGATTATTCATTTGGTATTTTGTTCATCATTCGGGTATTCATGCAACAATAGCAGGTGTATTGGTTGCCATGACTTTGCCGACGACACCTGATGCCGAAGAATCGCCTTTGGAAAAGCTTGAACATGTATTGACCAAACCTGTCAACTTCATTATCATTCCTTTGTTTGCATTTGCGAATACGCTTATTCCAATCCATGGGGAAATGATTGGTGGTTTGACTTCAAAATTGGGGATCGGTATTATCCTTGGCCTAATCGCTGGTAAATCAATTGGGATATTTTTGATCTGTTTTATTGCTAAAAAATTGAAGATTGCGCAATTACCGGAAGGGGCTGGCTGGAAACAGATTTTTGGTGTAGGCTTGTTGGGGGGAATCGGTTTCACGATGTCGATCTTCATCTCGATATTATCTTTTGATGATAGCATGCTGATTGAAGAAGCGAAATTTGCAGTTCTTATTGCGTCATTGTGTGCTGGCTTGCTCGGCTATATCGTGTTGAGTCTGGTGGCTTCAAAGAAAACGACCGCAGTTTGTTGATTTCTATACTGTACCTCGAAAATACAGCTTAGAAGGCTTATTAGCCCACAATTTTTATTTTATTGCCGGATATAAGTAGCGTGCATGATATTGTTCCAAGAATATAAAAACCTTCATGACTTCGCAGACCCCAACAGTAATGAAAGCGAGCTGAAGGTTCTTTCTGGGCAATAAGATCAGATACTTCCAGAAAAAATAGAGGAAATACGAGCTGCAGGTAGTAATTTTCCGTTTTTCGGAATAGTTTTCGTAATTTAGGGGACAACAATAAAAAGAATACTTTGAGGTTTGATGAATTTGGTTTTGTTCCAGCTTTGGAAGAAGGCCTAGAAAGTATGATGTTCGAAGACGCAACGCCCATTCAGGAACAGACTATCCCAATTATCAAAGAGGGAAAAGATATGATTGCCTGTGCACAGACAGGTACAGGTAAAACAGCAGCTTATATGTTGCCGATCCTCGATGCAATAGCGCGGAATTCAAGGGAATCTATCCTCGCTATTATCCTTGTTCCGACCCGGGAACTTGCTATGCAAATTGACCAGCAGATTATGGGCATGTCTTATTACACGGGTGCAACATCCATAGCCATTTATGGTGGTGGTGATGGTATGGGGTATGAACAGCAAAAACGGGCGATACGAGAGGGAGTAAATATTATTGTTGCTACGCCGGGAAGGTTGATAAGCCATCTTACCTCCATGAAGATTGATCTCTCTCATTTAAAGCACTTTGTTTTGGATGAAGCCGATAGTATGCTGGATATGGGATTTCAAGACGATATTTTACGTATTGTAAGTTATCTACCGAAGAAAAAGCAGATGCTTTTGTTTTCGGCTACGATGCCGATGAAGATTAGGTCTTTTGCCCGAAAAATTCTACAAGAGCCTGTGGAAGTCAATATTGCCATTTCTAAACCTTCGGAAGGGATAGATCAACGTGTTTATCTTGCCTATGATCAACAGAAAATGGAACTCCTGAAGAATATACTGAAGGATCCCAACTATGTATCAGTTATTATTTTTGCATCTCAAAAAACTACAGTCAAACTTCTCGCTCAGGAATTACAGAAGCAGGGGATTGATGCGGAGGGTTTCCATTCGGATCTTGAGCAGTCGAAACGGGAAGATATCATGGCCAGATTCCGGTCTCGTCAGGTACGGGTACTGGTAGGGACAGATGTGATATCTCGCGGTATCGATGTGGTGGGGATCAGTTTGGTCGTTAATTACGATGTTCCACCGGATCCGGAAGACTACGTACACCGTATTGGACGTACTGCGCGGGCAGCAACTACAGGAACAGCCATTACCTTTGTCAATGAGAAAGACCAAAACCGTTTCGCTCAGATTGAGAATTTAATAGGTTATCCGATTGAACAACTTCCATTGCCAGAGGGGTTTGAAGCGGGACCTACTTACAATCCTGCCAAAAAGAATCCACAGCATAAGAAGAAGCGTTTCAATAGGAATAAAAATAAAAACTATCAGAAAGCTAAAAGAGCCTGATTTTAAAATACAAAGCCCCCATATGAGAAAAATATGGGGGCTTTGTATTTCAGTATATATTGTATTCAACTTTTATTCAACAGTCCATACGGCCAATTCATATCCGTCGGGATCCTGGAACTGAAATCTTTTTCCACCCGGAAAGCTAAAAATATCTTTTAATATAGTCCCGCCAGCACGGATAACCTGATCACGCGTGGCCTGCAGATCGTCGGCATAGATAACGACGAGAATACTGCCATTTATGGGGTCGCCAAGTGTAAAACCACCATCAACATATTTTCCGCCAAAAGCCGTATATGCTGGCCCGTAATCCGTAAACTCCCAACCGAAACTCGTTGAGTAGAATGCTTTGGCACGTTCAAGGTCGCTTGATACAAACTCAAGGTATTGGATCTGCTGGTTAACAAATTTGTTTTCTGTACTGCTATTGCTCATAACGGAACTATCTATTTAATGTATATATAATAAATTGCTTGACCGGTTGTGCCGGTTTTGGAATTAAAACCCGAATCGTTTCATAAATATAAGGCTTTGTTGAAAATGATACACATTTTTCTTTTCAATATGTTTTTTTAGGGGCTACCTGTTTATCGGGGGCTACCTGCTAGGCACAAGGAGGAAACAATGTTCATTTCCCAATCTTAGTTGGACTGGGAAATGAATGGAGGTTGTTAAGCGCTCTTTTTACTGCTGATCCAATATTGTAATAACACAGATGAAACAACCAAAAGCAGTCCAACATAGAAGGATAGGTTTAATTCTCTTGCTTCATTAAGAAGTAAAAATGCAATCAAAATAGCATATACTGGCTCAAGATTTAAGCTTAAGTTCAATGTAAATGCTGATATCTTCTTTAAGATTTCTGTAAATGCGAGATAGACTCCCACAGTACAACATACAGATAGGATGATCAGATAGAAAATATCCCGGGCATTGGGAATGAAAGTGCTGATTGGATAGTGTTGAATGTAAAAAGGAAGTAGACATACCAGCCCTATTGTTCCACCGATCATTTGATAATAGTTAATGCATATTGCGCTGTACTTTTTGGTCAATTTTTCATTGTGAACCGCATAGAGTGAGGCAAAAGCCGGAGAAATTATCCCTAAGACTACGCCAAGCTGGTGTGAGGTATCGAAGTGAAATATCAGTGCAATACCGCACAACGTAAGTCCACTCAACAGGAGTTCAGACAATCTGAATTTCGTTTTATTGATCATCGGTGCAAAAATAGCGGTGAAAAAACTTGCCATACAGTAGCAGATCACGCCGATGGAAATGTTTGAATATTTGATGCTAGCATAGAATAATAGCCAGGAGGCTGTCAATAGTAGCCCATTTTTTGAAATATGAAGTTTCTCTTTGAAAGTAAAATCTGTAGGTATTTTATACCATTTTAGAATAAAAAATAGGATAACGGCAGCTAAAAATACCCGGTACCATGTGAGTATCCCCTCGTTGAGTGAAATCACTTTTCCAAATACGCCAGATAGTCCCAGGCACAGCACAGCAAGGTGCAGCATGAAATATGAATGTTTCATAAGAAATTGTCTTCCAGTTCCGTCCATTAAGGGCGGAAGGTGTTAAATAATAAAATTGATAGAAAATAAGAAGCACAGCAAACTGGTCCATTTCTGGTATTGTGCTTCAGTAATATAGAAAAGAAATATTACGCTATTGGAGGAGGAAGACAACTCGTTCTATTCATCATATTTGTATTTACCCGAAGATAAGGAATTTTGGGCGGAGCTGCAAACAAGGAAAGAAAAAGCCCCTAGAAAGTCTTTGCTTCTAGGGGCATATATTTAGTCAGTGCCTTTTATTTTGTGATTCTATGGCGTATTTGGCGGTAAAGTATCTGTTCCGCCACCCAGTGCACGGTAAAGATCTATGGCTGCGTTGAGCTTTTCCCGTTTTACTGTAATACGTTCCAAATCATTTTGAAGTGCATTGTTTTGGGCAGCTATCACCTCCAAATAGTTTGCCATCCCACTTTTGTAAAGTAGTGATGCATCGGCGGTGGCTTTGGCGAGGGCATTTGATTTGGCATGGATAAGTTGCAGGCGCTGTTCCGTATGTTTGATTTTTGCCAAGGCATCCGAAACTTCTGAAACAGCGACCATGACCGACTGTTTAAACTGCAGGGCTATTTTTTCACGTTCAATGACCGATATCTCATAGTTTGTTTTTAAAGCACCTTTCTGGAAAATTGGCTGTGCAATATTCCCCGCTATTGTTTTCACAATAGAACCCGGTAAATCGAACCATTTGTTAAATTGAATGGAGTTTGTACCGATGGATGGTGTCAAGCTTATGGAAGGGTACATCGCTGCTTTAGCAAGTCCCATTCTGCTTGTCGCTGCCACAACCGCGTATTCAGCTGCTCTGACATCTGGTCTGCGGCTCAAGAGTTCGGCCGGCACCCCCGTAGCAAGCCCGTTGCCAACGATCGTATCATCTAAACTTGCTGTACGTTGAATGCCCTCGGGGAAACCTCCGCAAAGAATGCTCAGTGCATTTTCTTCGACCGCCATATTTTGATGGGCTAGGGGAATTAACAATTCAGCAGTTTTCTTCTGAGCTTCGGCTTGCTCCACGGCAAGCGAACTAACCAGTGATGAGTTGTATTGCAAACGTATCATATTCAGTGTGCTGTCGCTCAATTGAACATTTTTTTGTGCAATCTTAAGCTGCTCATCCAAAGCAATCAGATTATAATAGGACTGGATGACCTGTACAATAAGGCGTGTTTTTAATGCGGAAAGATTTTCCTTTTGGCCAAAGAAATTGGCCATAGATTCCTCTTTTTGCATTTTTACCTTTCCCCAGATATCGGCTTCCCAAGATAATCTAAGCGTAGCACTATAATCGTCCATATAGGGTGTTCCAATAAATTGGTCGCTCAGCGAGCCATTCAAGGAGTTGCTCGATAACCAGGTTCTGTTCGCTCCAATGCTTAAATCAGCTGTTGGCAGTAACCCTTTCTTAGACTGCTTGTACGCGAGTTCTAATTGTTGCATGTTGAGGAGTGCTACATTGACGTCCGTATTATTGGACAAAGCCTTCTCAATGAGTGAGGTCAATAAGGGGTCCTGTACAAATTTACGCCAGGATAGCTGTAGCGTATCGGACGTGAGAACAACCTCGCTGTTTTTGAAATTTTCGGGCATTGCTATCTCCTGACGTGTGTATTTTTTCCCCACGCTGCATGCGGACAACAACAGGGTAGTGCTTGCGAAAATTGTTATATAGTGATGAAATTTTTTCATTTTAATCGTTTGTATTGTGTACTGTATTGTCCGTAAGCTTTTTACCCGAAACTTTTTCTTGCAAATATTGGAACACCAGATACAGTAATGGTATAATAATTACCCCAAGGATAACACCGCTTAACATACCCATTGCTGCTCCTGTACTGATGGAATGGTTACCTGTAGCCGTTCCGCCGGTAGCAAACATCAAGGGTACCATACCCGCAATGAAAGCCAATGAAGTCATCAAGATTGGACGTAGACGAGCTCTTGCACCTTCCAAAGCCGAATCAATGAGTGAGGAGCCTGCTCTTCTCCGCTGTAAAGCAAATTCAACAATCAAAATAGCATTTTTTGCCAAAAGACCGATGAGCATGATCAAGCCGACCTGGACGTAGATATTGTTGTCCAATCCAATAGCACGTGTTCCTAGGAAAGAGCCGATCATACCTGTTGGGATTGATAACAGGACGGCAAGGGGCAATAAATAACTTTCATACTGTGCTGATAGTAAGAAATATACAAATAGTAAGCTTAATGCTAGGATAAGTACGGTCTGATTGCCTGATGACTTCTCTTCCAAGCTAAGTCCCGTCCATTCGTAGCTATAGTCTCCCGGTAACTTAGTCAATACATTTTTCTCCAATGTTTCCATGATCGCGCCATTACTGATACCAGGCGTACTAACCACGTTTATCGTGAGTGAATTGTATAAATTATAACGGGTTACCGACTCAGGGCCATACACTTTACGAAGTGTGACCAAGGTATTTACAGGGACCATTTGGCCAAGGTTATTTTTGACAAATATCTCGTTGAATGCTTCTTTGTCAGTTCTGTAGATACCATCTGCTTTTACCGCTATTCGGTAGAATTTGCCGAAACGATTAAAATTCAATGATTGGTCACCGGCAAAATAGGTCTGAACAGACGAAAGCATTTCACTGACATCTACACCGAGTTGGGCAGCTTTATCTTCATCTACTTCAAGCTCCATCTGTGGATAATCTGCTCTAAACATGGTATAAGCGAATTGTACGCCCGGTTGTTGCATAATCTGTGCAATAACAGAGTCTGACATTGCTTTCAGCTCAACCGGCGATTTGCCAGCCCTGTCCTGCAAGACGAGTTCTGCGCCATTCATCATTCCATAACCGTCCACAGGAGGGGAACGGAAAGCCATGGCATTACCTTCTTTGACACTGGCTAATTTTCCCGAAATAACTTGGTGAATCTGATCAATATCATTCATTTCACCACGCTTCTTTTTATCCTTTAAACGAATGAAACCTGTTGCGTAGGCCGCACTTGAATTATTACCGATCATATTAAATCCCGTGATACTCGTATGGCTTTCAATAGCAGGAATATCGGCAAGTAATTTTTCTATTTTTTCTACTGCTTTTGTGGTTCGATCAAGTCCCGTTCCTGGGGGCATTTCCAAGCTATAAACTACAAAGTTATCATCTTCCATGGGTACAAAACTTTTGGAAGTACTTGTCATGAGGTACCCTGCAACAGCAATGGTTGCTAGGATTAATATTGCAGAAATCCATTTTTTCTTTGCCAGGAATTTTAATGAACCAACGTATCGGTTGGTCATGTTTTCGAAGCCAGCGTTAAACGCTTTGAAAAAACGTTGAGAAAATCCTGTTTTTGGGGTCTGCCCATCGTGATTTTCGGCGTGCGTATTTTTAAGCAATAGTGCGCAGAGTGCTGGTGTCAGTGTTAAGGCATTGATTGCAGAGATCACAATGGCGATAACAAGGGTATAGGCAAACTGTTTATAAAACATGCCTGATGAACCTGTCATAAATCCAATGGGAATAAAAACTGCACACATAACCAAGGTAATGGAGATTACAGCCCCTGTTATTTCACTCATGGCACTATGAGTAGCCTGCTTGCCGGTTAAGTTGGAAGTCTCCATCTTTCCGTGTACTGCTTCGACAACGACAATTGCATCATCGACCACGATACCGATGGCGAGTACGAGGGCAAATAGCGTCAATATATTGATGGTAAAGCCAAATACCAGCAAGAAAAAGAATGTACCTACAATAGCTACGGGTACGGCGATTGCCGGAATAATCGTCGAACGGATGTCCTGAAGGAATAAGAATACAACCAAGAAAACCAATATAAAGGCTTCGATTAATGTTGAACGCACCTGAGCGGTACTTTCATCCAACCGTTCTTTGGTACTGATCAGTTTAAAGATCTTGATTCCGGGAGGGAACGAGCGCTGTGCTATTTCAATCTGTTTATCGATGCCGATCTCAATTTCATTGGCATTGGATCCTGATGTCTGGAATATACCGATCGTGACGGTATTTAGCCCGTTATTTTGGGAGTTTCCACTGTAACTGATCGAGCCAAATTCTATGCGTGATACGTCTTTCAACCGTACGATCTGGACCCCATTATTTTTGACAATAATATTTTCATATTGCTCCGGAAGATTCTTTTTCCCCTTATAGCGTATGACATATTCAAGTGGTGCTTTTGATTCTTCCCCTAATTTTCCAGGTGCAGACTCCAAACTCTGTTTGGAAATTGCAGCAATGACTTCTTGGGGAACAAGTCCGTAGCTTGCCATTTTCTGCGGATTTAACCATACGCGCATTGAATAATCTTTGGAACCAAATACCATAGCCTGACCGACACCCGGTACCCTTTTGATCTGTGGGATTAAGTTAATGTTCACATAGTTCTGTAAAAATAGTTCATCATATTTTTTGTTATCTTCTGTATAGATATTAAATATCATGATCATGCTATTTTGTTGTTTGGAAGTCGTTAATCCCATTCGGACGACTTCCTGTGGCAGGATAGGCGTAGCCTGTTGTACTCTATTTTGCACATTTACGGCTGCCTGATCTGGATTTACACCTGCTTTAAAGACAATACGTACAGAGAATGTACCATCATTACTTGCAGTAGATGTAATGTATTCCATGTCCTCCACACCATTGATTTGCTCTTCAAGGGGTGTCACAACCGATCTCAATACTGTTTCGCTATTTCCTCCGGGATAGCTTCCGGTAACTTGGACCGTGGGCGGGGCGATATCCGGGAATCGCGTTTGAGGCAGCCTAAAAAGACCGATGATCCCCAGTATGACAAATATGATAGATATAACAGTTGCCAAAACTGGCCTGTCAATAAATTTCTTTAACATTTTAGTTTAAATTTTATAAAGCTTTTAGTACGTTTTTTTTCAAAAGTGAATACGGAATGTATAGGCTTGTTGCCTTTCTTTGAGTAGTTCAGCTTTTGCTATACCTGCTATCCTTGTTACATGGTGGATTTTTTAGTCGGTTGAACTTGCATGCCGTCGTTCAGCATGTCAATTCTGTTCATAACGATTTTTTCACCTGCGTTAAGGCCTGATTTCAGTAAATATGCATTGGCTGTATTTCCAGCGATTTCAATTTGCTTCATCGAAATTTTGTTCTTTTCGCCGATTACATAAACAAAGTATCGGTCTTGGATATCTTTCACGGCTGACATAGGTACCAACAACACATTTTCATGCGTTTTTTTCAAGATCACTTTGGCAGAGCCACCAGAACGCAGAATTTTTTCCGGGTTCACAAAGCTTGCTTTAAGAGCCATACTTCCAGTTGTTTTATCGATATTACCGCTGGCCAATTCTACTTTCCCAGCATGGTTGTATGCTGTTCCGTCAGCTAGCAATAATGTTGCTTGCTGATTGTTAGATTTGCTTTTCTGATCTTTAATAAAAGCGATAAAATCGGCTTCACTCAATGAAAAGTAAACATTTACCGTATTGATTTCCGATAAAGTCGTCAGCGGTGCCGTATCTGCTGCAGTGATTAAATTTCCGATTCGATTGGGAATACGACCTATATAACCGCTCACAGGAGCGTTGATCAAAGTAAATCTGGCATTTATTTGCGAGGAGCCAAGTGCGGCCTGTGCTTGAGCAACCTGCGCTTTTGCAGCTGCATAGTTAGCCTCGGCAGTTTTCAGCTGTAGTTCAGTATATACTTTACCCTCAACAAGTGGCTTGATTTTCTCAATTTCCAATTTGGCATTTTGTTCGGCAGATAATGCCGCTTGATAGGCTGCCTTGCTGTTGTTTACCTGTTCGTTGTATACGTCAGCTTTTATTTTGAAAAGAGGTTGGCCCTTGGATACATAGTCCCCTTCTTTCACGAAGATCTGCTCTAGGTAACCTGTTACCTGCGCTTTGACATCGACGTTGACGGTCCCCTCTAATGTGCCGGGATATTTTTTTTCAGTCTCCGCATGAGTGGGGGATAATTCGATAAAGTCAACAGTAACTGCCTGCTCTTGCGGTTGTTCTTGGTTGCCTCCACAGGACGATAATAATGTTGCTGCCGTAAAAATTGTAAGGAAAGGTTTTAAAGTCATCGTTCTTTGTGCCATTTTATCATATTATAATAAAACAAAGAAAAGAATTCTTTTAGGCCATCAGATATAGAAATCGACCGAGACGTTACAAATGCTTACTGAAACGTAGCAGTAGTGATCTGAATTTTAAGACCTAAAGCCGTATGGGCTGCTCGTGCTGAAGATAGCTGCTTTATGATTTGATATTCGTTCTTCTGTACGGAAAGCTAATTTTCTCCGGATGCGAAGGGGTAATAGGTCAGTTTTGATCATAAAGCAGATGCAGAAAAATAATAGCCTTTGATTGGTCTTAAACGTAGCTTGTACGGCTATCAATAGTCCAACCAATTTTTCAGCAGCTGAGCTTTTTCCCTGCTGACTAATATTTCTACTCCGTCGTGATTTTTAATTTCTATTTTTAGCTTTCCGTTGAAGTGGTTATGTAATCTCTTGATGGCGTCTATGTGCACAATGAATTGCCTATTGGCACGAAAAAATACTTTTGGATTTAATTGCTGCTCGAGTTCTTCCAAGGTTTGGGGTACAATTTCGACTGTACCACATTTAAGCTGTGCATGGGTAAGTTTAAATTCCGAGTAGAAATATAATATATCTTCAACGAGGATGGTTTTGTAACCGTCTTTGAATGGAATCAGAAAACGCAAACGAAAATCTTTCGGATAGATAAAATCCAGTAAACCTTGAAGCGGTTGCTGGTTAATCTGTATATCTTTTCGATGATCAAGTTTTTGGACAGCATTTTCCAGTTCTGTTTTTTCGACAGGTTTGAGCAAGTAATCTATGCTATTGAATTTAAAAGCCCGCACAGCGTATTCGTCAAATGCGGTGGTAAATATGATTGGACAATCTATCTTTATAGTCTCCAATATTTCAAAACTCAAACCATCGGACAGGCGGATATCCATCATAACGAGATCTGGAAATTCATTATTTTTAAACCAACTGATGCTATCAGCAATATTATCCAGTACATCCAAGATAACGATAGATGGCTTTATTTCTTTCAAAAGTCGCTTTAAACGATCTGCATTAAGTTTTTCGTCCTCAATGATTAATACGTTGGTTGTATTCATTAGGCTTGGGCTAAAAGTGGTAGGATAACGTTAAATGTTTTTCCATCATTTTTTATTTGCGGTTGTAAATTAGATAGCAAATCGTATCGTTTAATGATGTTGGAAATTCCGATTCCTGATGATTCAGATACATTTTCTATAGGGATTAATACATTTTCTACGACAAGTTGATCTTCGTAATTTGTGTATACCTTGATTTTCAGTGGTTTTTTCTTGTTTGTCTGATTATGCTTTAATGCGTTTTCCACCAATAACTGTAAAGTTAGCGGTGGCAATTGGAAATTGCGTTTTGCAGGATTGACGTTTATTTCGAAGTTTACGCCGTCGCCAAATCGGTTTTTGATGAGAAATATGTATGAATTTAGAAAGTTCAGTTCTTCTTCGAGAGAGATAATGTCCTTTTTGGAATTGACCAGCAGATAGCGATATATTTTGGAGAAATTTTCCGCATATTCATAGCCTAGTTGCTGGTCTTCGAGTATGATTTCTGATAGTACACTTAGGTTATTAAACACAAAATGGGGATCGATCTGTAATTTTAGGGATTGCAATTCTGTTTCAAGGATGACCTGATCGAGCTTTGCTGCACGCATGGACTCATTCTTCCAGTTGGTGATCAAATGGCTGCCAATATTGATCCCCATAATCATTAACGCAATCAATACACTGATTGTAATATTCTGTATCATTCCTCTTTTCTCCTCCAAAGAAGGGGCTATAGTCACATTTTGGGGACCAAAATAATATTTAGAAATAAGGTACTCTAAGAGTAGGTTTATAAAAAGTACGGCAAAAAGGTTGATGACTGTTTCCAGGAGGAGACGTTCTGTTGGACTATCTTTCCAGGTTAAGAACTTATCAAGCCTATCATGGACAATAATACTAAATTCAGAGATGATAAAGCTGTAGATGATCGTAAATGTCCATTCACCGAGTATTTCGAACATATTCCTTTTAAAGTAACCATCCCAGCAACTGGAGAACGGATCAATAATGTAGGCGACTAGATAAATGAGGAGAAAGGACAGAAAGGTAAATATTAACCTTTTTTTATTGGTACTAATTAGATTCTTGTCCTTTTTATAGATCGCTATATCCTGCATTCTTTTAACTTATATATCGGTGAAATCTATGCAAATTTCGTAATTCCTTTTAGTATTGGGCGACAAATTTCTGCTGAAACGTATAAAGCCCCGACTGAAATATCAATTTGATGCACTCAGACGTATAACCATAGAAACGATACCGATTTTCTGGTGTTAGATAGTTCGATGATAATGAAATAATAAAGCTTGACCAAAGGAGGTCAAGCTTTATTTATAACGTTGTATTATGAAATATTTCTTCTGGTACTGTATAGGCTATTTTGGCTCTTTATGTGTGGTTGGCGTATGAATGATGTCGAAATAGACGGTTTTATCATTGTTGTTTGGATACACTCGATAAGTGAACTCTTGCTTCGTCAATACTGTAATATCAACCACGCGAGTAAACAATGTCTCACCAGCGGCATTTTTGGCTACAATTGTTCTGGTCTTACCATCTGCAGATACTGTCCAGTCACCATGCATCTTGGGTGAATCATCAAGATTGAACATCGTAAAGGTACCGTCCGATTTGAAATAAGCAAACCCTACGAAATTGGAAACGTTAGCATCGGTCAAGACGACACTTTCTCCTTTATTGTTTTTCGCATTGGTAGTCTCCCATGGGGTACTTGCCAATACTTCACTTGGCGTAAGTTGTGGCTCAACAACAGTTTCATCATCTTTGCTGCAGCTTACAGTCACAAATGTGCAGAAGGCAATAAAAACAGCCAATGCAATCTTTTTTAAATCTCTCATTTTATAAAAATTTATGTTATCACAAAAATAGTAGCCTTATTGCGCTTGCATTTGTCTCTTTTATTCCAAGGTTTGAAGGATTTATAACTATGTATGAAATCCTTTTGCTGAAGAATAGCTAAAATAAGAAAAGCGTAAAGTAGGTGATTGAAGCGTTTTTTTATAAAGGGATTTACTTTACATGGCGAGATAAGCGTAACGAAGTACAAAAAAAAACAGGGGACCTTGAAAGGCCCCCCATCTACCAGATATGTATAATAAAATTAGAAAATTGCTTTTTTAGGCATTAGTTGTTGCTCCATCCTCCGCCTAAGGATCGATATAGATCAACAACTGCAGAAAGTTCTGCTTTTTTTACCTGAGCGAGCTCAAGCTCACTCTGTAATATATTGCTCTGTGCGGTAATCACTTCCAAATAGGTAGCCATTCCTGTTTCAAATAGGAGGTTCGCGTGTTTTGTAGCTTCCTTCAAACGGTTGGTTCTATCCAATGTTATCTTTTGTTTTTCTTTCAATTTCTGAATGGAAACTAAAGCGTCTGAGACTTCCCCGGCTGCGGAAATTACTTTTTGTTTGAAAATCAATACATTTTTTTCTTGTTCGACACGGGCTAACTCATATTGTGTTTTCAACTCTTTACGCTGGAAAATAGGTTGTGTAATACTTCCTGTAATCGCACCGAATAAAGATGCAGGTAAGTTAAACCAGTTGCTCGCTTTGAATGCATTTACTCCGGCTTCGGCACTAATGACCAAAGAAGGATACATTTTTGCTTTTGCGTATTGCTGATAGGCCTGTGAAGCCGTGATAGCGAGTTCTGCTTGTTTTACATCGGGGCGATGGCTTAGTAAATCTGCCGGTATGCCTGTTGCCAATTGTTCGGGAAAGCGGATGTTAGCCAACTTCTCTTCCGTTTTGATCTCCTGTGGGAGTTTTCCACTAAGGATCTGAATGGCATTTTCCTGAATTCTGATCTGCTGTTCGAATTCAGGAATGAGGGCTGCTGCCGATAGTCGTTGTGCATCAACCTGTTCCAATGCCAGCAGGGTAATGTCGCCAACTTCATATTGCTGTTGGACAATCCGGAGCGTCGTATCGCTTAACTGTAAGTTTTGTTGTGCGATGTCACGCAATTGATAAAGCATGAGGAGTTGATAATAACCTTGTGCAACTTGTGCAATTAATTGGGTCTGAATTACTTTTTTCGCCTCTTCTGTCTGTAGATAAGAAGCTAAAGCAGCAATATTTTGGTTTTTGATTTTACCCCATAGGTCAGCTTCCCAAGATAAACCCAGCGATGCTGTATAATCTTCGACATGATGTTGGCCCAAAAACTGCCCAAGACTCAATCCATTCATACTATTATTGGATGGATTGGTGCTATTTCCTCGAATCTGCAGCTGTGCCGTAGGAAGATAGTTTGCTTTTGCTTGTTTCAAACTCAGCTGAGATGCTTCGATGTTCTTTAATGCAAGCTGCATATCCAAGTTGTGCTGAATCGCGCTGTCAATTAAAGTTTGTAGGACCTGATCCTTAAAAAAATCGCGCCACGGAATAGAACCTATACTATTTTCTTGCGGTGCTTTTCCCTGATCACGATATTGATCAGGGAGGCTAGGGGCAAGGTTTTTATTGCTGACCAACTTATCTGTTTTGCAGGACCATGCGACAAAAGACAGGATGAAAACGGTCAGTAATTTTGCTTTGCTATTTATATATTTAAATGTTGCCATGATTTACTAATTGTTTGTATGCACGGGTATTTCCAACGAAACAGCATTATTTTCAGACTGTTTTTGTTGCGGAGCACTTCCTATTTTCTCTTGTATAAATTGGAAGACGATAAAAAGAATAGGGATAATAAAAAGCCCTAAAACGACTCCTGTAAGCATCCCACCCGCAGCGGCTATACTTATTGAATGATTTCCTTGAGCTGAAGGGCCTACTGCTGTCATCATTGGTATCATACCAACAATAAATGCCAGCGAAGTCATGATAATAGGCCGCAAGCGCAATCTTGCCGCTTTAAGTGCAGCACTTGGAATAGAGAGCCCCTGTTTGCGTCCCTGAATGGCAAATTCCACGATCAAAATTGCATTTTTGGCCAATAAACCAATTAACATGACGAGCGCAACCTGAACATAGATGTTGTTGGCAATATCTGTGAAGCTAATCGCTGCAAAAACTCCAAATATACCAGTCGGGATAGAGAGGATCACAGCCAATGGAATGATATAGCTTTCATACTGTGCTGCAAGCAAGAAATAAACAAATATCAGACAGAGAATAAAAATCAACGTAGACTGGCCACCGGAAACAATTTCTTCCTTGGTCATACCCGAAAACTCATAGGTGAAACCAGTTGGTAATTGTTTTTTTGCAACCTCTTCAACCGCGCGGATAGCATCTCCGGAACTATAGCCCGGTTTTGGTATCGCATTTATTCCGATTGAATTAAATAGATTGTAGCGAGATGCTGTTTCTGGACCATAAACACGTTCTAGTTTTACCAATGTATTGATAGGGACCATGTCTCCTAATCTATTTTTTACAAAAATTCCGTCCATCGAAGTTGGTTCACTTCGATCCTTGGCATCAGCCTGTACCATAACACGATAGTATTTTCCAAAACGATTGAAGTCTGAAGCTTGCGCACTACCAAAATAGGCTTGCATTGTTTGTAGGATACTTTTTGTGCTTACACCAAGTTGTTCGGCTTTGATATCATCTACTTGTAATTCATATTGAGGATAGTCTGCTTTAAAGGTCGTGAAAGCCATCATGATTTCAGGGCGTTTCATCAATTCGCCAATGAAATTCTGTCCTATGCCACTGAATTTTCCAAGTTGTCCACCGGTTCTGTCCTGTAGTACCATATCGAGACCGTCCACGTTACTAAAACCAGGGACAGTAGGGAAGGTAAAGACAAAGAAATTTGCCCCTTTGATATTTGCCAAACGTTGATTGACATCGGCCATAATTGCATTGATATCTTTAATTTTACCACGCTCTTCGTGTGGTTTGAGCAGGATAAATGCAACGCCAGCTGACGGACTTGTGGATTGTGTCAAAATATTGAAACCAGCAAGTACGTTTAAAGTTTTGGTAAAATCAGCATGCTGAAGTTGTTTCTCCGCTTCGGCCAATGCACCAGAGGTACGGTCCAAAGAAGCTCCAGCAGGCATGGATAACGAGACGGCAATAAATCCCTGATCTTCCGAAGGAATAAATCCTGTAGGCGTTTTGCGGATCATAAATACGGTTAAAAGCAGAGTAATGCCTAGTCCTGCAAATGCAACCCACTTATAACGAATTAAGAACCGTAAGCTACCTAAATAATTTTTCGTAAGTCGGTCAAAGCCAACATTGAATCCAGCGAAGAAACGTTCTTTAAAATTAAGCTTCTTGGCATCAGCATGTGCATGATGCGTCGATTTTAAAAATAACGCACAAAGAGCAGGGCTCAGTGTCAAGGCATTAATTGCAGAAATAACGATCGCAATTGCTAATGTAAAAGCAAACTGCCTATAAAAGACTCCTGTGGAACCTTCCATAAAACCGATGGGAAGGAACACCGCAGACATGACCAGCGTGATGGATATAATCGCTCCTGTGATTTCACTCATGGCAGAGGTCGTCGCCAATTTAGGCGGTAAGTTTTCATGTTCCATTTTAGCGTGAACAGCTTCTACTACCACGATTGCATCATCGACGACAATACCGATGGCAAGCACGAGCGCAAACAAAGTCAGTAAGTTGATGGAAAAGCCAAAGAGCTGCATAAAGAAAAATGTTCCTACAATGGCTACTGGTACGGCAATAGCCGGTATTAAAGTCGATCTAAAATCCTGCAGGAATAGAAAAACAACCAAAAATACGAGTACAAATGCTTCAACCAATGTGTGTTTTACCTGATCAATGGACTGATCAAGGGCATCTTTGGTATTGTATAAAACAAGATATTTAACACCTTTAGGAAAACTTAAGGATGCTTTTTCCATAAATTCCTGGATCGCTATCTGGATCTCATTGGCGTTTGAGCCGGCTAACTGCATGACACCAATGTTCAATCCTGCTTTTCCATTGATACGGGTGTGGCTTGCATAGGTATAAGACCCTAACTCTACCCGAGCAACATCTTTAAGTTTTAGTACAGAACCATCTGTATTGGAGCGGATAATAATATTTTCGTAATCACTAGGTTGATTGAGTTTACCTTTATATTTGATAACAAATTCGAATGCTTCGCGACTGCTTTCTCCGAATTTACCGGGAGCTGCTTCAACGTTTTTATCTTGAATTGCGGCCATTACTTCCTCAGGCGTCAATTTATAAGCCGCCATTTGATTTGGATTAAGCCATACGCGCATTGAATAGTCTTTGCTACCACCGAAAGCGAGTGCTTGTCCAACTCCCGGAATACGTTTAAGCTCAGGGATAATATTGATCTGTGCGTAATTGGTAATGAACGTTTGATCGTATTTACCTTGATCTTCCGTATAGAGATCCAATACCATAATTAAGCTGTTTTGTTGTTTTGCAGTCGTGATTCCGGCTTGCACAACTTCTGCCGGCAATTGGCTGGTTGCCTGTGCCACACGATTTTGAACATTGACAGCAGCTTGGTCTGGGTCTGTACCAAGTTTGAAATATACTGTAATCATCAGGGAGCCGTCGTTACTGGCTGTGGAGCTCATATAGCTCATATTTTCTACACCGTTGATGGACTCTTCGAGTGAGGGAGCTACAGCACGAAGGACAGTTTCGGCATTTGCCCCAGGGTACAGTGCCGTTACTTGCACCGCTGGCGGTGCTATATCAGGGAACTGCTGCAATGGCAGTTTTAAGATACCGATCACACCCAATATGACCAGTAATATGGAGATAACGGTGGCGAGTACCGGTCGTTCTATAAATTTCTTAAGCATGTGATTTTTCTAATTATAATGAATTGATGCTGTCTTTTGATAAAGTTTGTGGAGTAATCTTTTGCCCGTCCTGAAGAAGGTCAATGCCTTTATAAACGATACGGTCTCCCGCATTTACCCCTTTACTTACGAGGTAATTAGCGCCACTTTTTCCAATGACAGTAATTGGCTGTTGAACGACTTTATTTTCTTTTCCAACTGTATAAACGAAGATTTTGTCCTGCATCTCAAGTGTTGCAAGCTGCGGTACCAATAATGTTTGCGCATATTTTTTCGGCAACCTTACACGCCCCGTATTACCGTTGCGCAAAACGCCTTCTGGGTTGTTGAAGGTGGCCCGAAGGGTGATAGCGCCTGTATTTTTATCAAACTGTCCATCTACCATATCTATTTTTCCTTTCTGATCATAAATTGTTTGATCGGAAAGAACCAAACTAATCGGAGGAAGATTGTTTAGTTTTTGTTGCAGATTATTGCCTTCGGTGTTGTTTTTGAATGCGATAAAGTCATTTTCTCCCAAGGAGAAGTAAACATGCAGGTCTCTGACATTCGACAGCGCTGTGAGTGGTTGTGGATCTGTTGGACCTACCAAACTTCCCTGTTTTCGTTGTAGTCTACCAATATATCCTTCGGCAGAAGCTCGGATCAGCGTATAGCCAACATTAATTTTTGCAGTCTCCACAGCAGATAGAGCCAATTGTACATTTGCTTTGGCTGCATTACGCGCGCTAATTGCGGTTTTTAATTGGAAGTCTGTTAATACCTTGTTATTAACCAAACGGGTTTTCTTTTCGACTTCCAACTCGGCGTTTTCCAAAGCAGCCTTTGTAGCGAGCAAATTTGCTTTCGCTTGGTTTAACTGTTCTTGATAGGGGCGATCGTTGATTTTAAAGAGTGTCTGACCTCGAGTCACTTTCGCTCCTTCATCAACATAAATGTGTTCCAAGATTCCTTCTACCTGAGGTCTGATCTCGATATTGGCAGAAGCTTCGATCGTAGCCGGATATTCTTGATAAACGGTTTCATTACCATTCTCGATTGTAACGACTGGAAGGGTAACTGGTGGTGGATCAATGGGTTTGCTTGTTCCTGTTGAGCAACTATATAGAAAGATTGCACTCAGCACATATACAGTCTTTACGATATTAATTCGTTTAACACTGTTAAGTGCCGGAACGTAAATCCTCTTAAGACTTGGTGATAAATTTGTTTTCATGTGATATTAAAAATTGAAGTTTTGGTGTATTTAACGGTGTTAGATTTTTTAACGTTGTATTTTTTAGTATAAAAAAATTAGTCAGTCAGCGAGCGCGTAATACCATAAATAGCATCCTTCAGTACTTCCTGATTGGTATTATCGCCATTACCTTGGTTGACAAGATTGATCGAAATCAGTCCATGTATAATAGACCAATAGGTGAAATACTTTCTGCAGATCAGTTCTTCGGATGGATTTTTCTCTTTCATGATTTCACGGATGACATCACTAATCAGCTTACCATGGGATTCAGCACATTTATAAGTTTTTTCAAACCCACAGCATGCTGTACCGATACCGAACATTAACTGGTATAATTCACGTTCCTCAAAAGCAAAATCCCAATAGCTAAACCACATCGCTTCCAATTGTTTCTCCAGGTCGGTTTCTGTTGATTTTGCTTGTTTTACTTTCTTGGCAAGCAGGAGATAACCTTGGTTGGCGAGTTCTGTTAGAATAGCATCTTTATTGGCAAAATACTCATAAATCATGGGAGCAGTATATTCAATGATATCTGCAATTTTACGCATACTCAAAGCTTGCCAGCCCTCCTCTTTTACAATTTGGAGCGCAGCATCTAGAATGTTGGTTCTATTCTCATCTTTGAGCCTTTGTATACGTTCTTTACTGCCCATGTGTCAATGCATAAATAATTTAACAGTGTTAAACAAAAGTCTAACTTTTTATTTTATTTATTGACATCTAAAAGTCATTAAATAAAAACAAGCTATTATTCTTGGTCAGAGATGTTGTTTTCATCATTAGCGAGCGCTAAAATCTGCTTTATACGATTCTTTTCTTTATCGGTTAATGGAAGAGCCTGCTCGATAATCGGAAGAATGTCTTTGCTTTTTTCCGATTGCAATAAAAGATCAATAAAACCTAAATAGGTCTGAATGAGATCTGTTTTTATGCCAAAGAAAATGCGTGGATCTGCAATATATATTTCTTGAATCAGTGCCAGCAGGGTACGTTTTCTTTTTTCATCCTTTTCAGATTGTGTATAGATGGGGAGAAGCCCTTTTTTTTCCAGATCCACAAGTTTGACGGCAACTGCATGTTCTAATACATATTTTTTCTGTTTCCTATCAAGGAAATCGCGTAATTCAGCGAGCAGATTGCGGTAAACAACTTGTTTGGTTTTTCCTGAAAAAAGATTATCATCTGTAGAGATGGCGATATCTTCTTGTTCGAAATGGTCAAAGAAACTGGAATCTACATATACAGAGTGGTGGAAATTGATTGCGTTGTTATTAAAGCTGCTGAGTACTTTTGCAATTTCTTTCTTTTCGCTATTGAGGAAATAATAGTAATATCGATCACCAATTTGCTCATTCCAGCGAATGTAATTGATCGTAAATTTATAAGAAGAGTTTCCGTCTGGGGTGTAGGCAGTCCAAGAAAGACGGTCGGTTTCTTGAATCAAGTGATCATAATTCAATTGTTTGCCATTAATACGTATGTTGTAGTTTAGCTCTTTATTTAAATACAAAAACCAGCCAAATTCCTGCGCTAGGAAATTTTTAAATTCATCACTTTCAAAAAAGATAGCATTTAGTCCAAAGACGCCTTCAAGAATAACTTGTGTTCCGGTATTTTTACGTTCAGAAAGTCTGCTTTCGCTCATATCATACTGTTCTTTACTTTCTCTATCGATTTGAATGCGGTAGGTCGTCAGGTTCTCAGCTTCTTTAAACGTGGTATTCCAACTAGCACGTGCAGCAAAAAGGGAGAATGAAAAGCGTCCTTTTCCTTTTTTTCCTCTGGTATAGGAACTACGTTTTAGATTATTCTTTTTTATCGAATCCAAAAAATTTCCAAATGTGTAGGAAAGTGTAGCCAAGTTTATTCCTTCTCCATTATCATTTATGCTTATCCGATTGATATATCCCAATTCATTGCTGTCGATGAAGATATCAATTTCGGTTGCTTTTGCATCAAATCCATTCCATATATATTCAGCGATAACATGTTTAGGGGCTTTGGGAAGCCCTGCCGATTCTATACTCTGATTAGTTATCTTGGCACTTTTCTTCATTGTCCAGTTTTTTGATTTGAGATTTATTTGTAGTGAAATTGGAAAAATTTTATTCAATATTAAAATACGTTATTTTTTGTTTCTCTTTATCAAAATGCTGAAAAAATATGCCAGACCTAAATAGATAAGCAGATTGAAAAGGAGGTAAATGAGGTGAAATGAACGTCGATTTTCCATTGCAATCGAACGCTTTCCGCCGAGGTATTCATAAAAGGGGAATGGGAAGCCAATACGATCATTCCCGTCAGAAGGACTGCCGCATTTGATAGACAATAGGGTGATGGATAGTGTTATAATGCTAAAAATTAGCCAGGTTTTCCTTGGGAATTTCTGAAATATCTTCATTGTTATTTTGATTGTACGGCATAAAATTTTGCCATTATCTTATTGAAGTTACAGATTATCCCAGGCAGTTAGAAGTTTAAACCTGATATTTTCTATTTATTGTGGTTTGCAATCGCGAATGGTTGTTTCATTTACGATAGTTATTGTCGACAAGTATAAATTATGATTACATTTAACGTATGCTTATACAAATTTTAAACGCCTTTTCCACCGGGATTTAAAAAAGCTTCGGGATGAATCTCTTTGTACAGACTGGAAGAGAATATATGGATTGTTGAAAATAGTATTTCAAATTCGGCCGGAAACCTGTGTTTGCACTTGATTGGAAATCTACAGACTTATATCGGTGCTGAAATAGGGAAAACAGGATATCATTTGGGGCAAATAGACTATCATCGCAGATTATTGGATCAATGTTAAATGGTTGATTACTAAAATATTTTTTTTCATGGATATAAGAAAAGCAGTATTGTCTGACTATCGGGAAATAGCAGGGTTGATTGAACAGCTAGGATATTCTGGAGACGCTGAAAAAGCAAAGACTATTTTGACAGGTGTATTGTCTCAACAAGACTATGGTGTATTCGTTGGAACCACTGATGAAAAGGTTATTGGCTGGATTCAGCTACATCTGGTCATCAGTTTGGAGATTGGTACTTATGCGGAAATCATGGGTTTGGTTGTCAACGACCATTACCGGGGTCAGGGGGTAGGTCGATTATTAGTGAAGGAAGCTACAGATTGGGCAAGGTCCTTGGGGTGCTGTCGTTTGCGTGTTCGGTGCAACGTTATTCGAACCGAGAGCCACAAATTTTACGAAAGTCTAGGCTTTAAACTAAAAAAGGAACAGAAAGTCTTTGATTCCTTGCTTTAAAAGGGGAACTTTAGCCTTGATCAACAATCGATGTTATCGTTGCTTAATAGTATGCGATGATTTGAGGAGTGTTGACCATTGTACGAATAGAAGGAGCATTAACAGTTGCCTGAGTATCTACTGTTGCTGTTCTGGATGACCGACTTAAATAGAATGAAAAGAATCTTTACTTTAATCGCCTGTTGCTTTGTTGTTAATTCGCATGCACAGCATCTTGATAGTATTACTACGCTTATCGCACCTGAATACGATCGGGTGAGCCTGGCGCATCGGTTTTGGCTTGGAGATAGTTACCGTAAATTATATAATACCCCGGTTAAAATGCGTGTAATGGATCTCGCGACTGAACGCGGTGGACTTCAGATCGTCAAGCTAGGCGGGGGAATGCAAACACAGTCACTTCGATTGGTAGACTCTGCAGGTAGGGAGTGGGTGCTGCGGTCCATTCAGAAATATCCAGAGCGCAGTCTTCCGGAAAGTCTCCGAAAGACCTTTGCAAAAGATATTGTACAAGATCAGATTTCAATACATCATCCATTTGGGGCATTGACCGTTCCACCTTTTAACAAAGCTCTGGGTATTCCTTCTGCATCCCCAGAACTGGTTTATGTCGGAGACGACCCCAGATTGGATGAATATCGCGAGGTCTTCAAAAATAGAGCTTATATGTTTGAAGCGCGTACGCCTTTCGAAGATCAAAAAACAGATAATAGCGCCAAAGTGATACGCAAGGTGCTGGAGGATAACGATACCCAGGTTGACCAGAAATTGACACTGCGCGCGCGGATGCTTGATTTTACCTTAGGGGACTGGGACCGCCACCAGGATAACTGGCGTTGGGATCCTGAAAAAGAAAAAGGCAAAAAGATTTATACCCCCGTTCCCCGGGACAGGGATAAGGTTTATTATAAAACATCGGGTATATTTCCGACATTACTTTCTTACCAGTGGTTAAAAGCCCATTTACAGCCCTTTAGTCCGCATATACGTAATGTGCCACACTGGAATTTTAATGCCAGTAATTTCGACCATTTTTTTCTTACTCATCTTACCGAGGACGAATGGATTGATGAAATAAAATTTGTTCAGAAGACACTCACCGATTCCCTGATTCATCAGGCGATGTTAACGATGCCAGATACCATAGTAAAAATGAGTGCTAAAGAACTGGAAACAAATATTCGATCAAGAAGGGATGAGCTAATGGAAAGCGGACTGACATATTATCGTTTTCTTGCGCGAGTTGTCGAGTTGCCTCTATCTGCAAAATCTGAATTTGTGGACATCGATTACAAAAAGGAAGGATCTGTATCTGTCACTATACACAACAAGAAGAAAGATGGAACTCAAGGACGAAAATTGCTTGAACGTACCTTTTTGCCAAGCCAGACCAAGGAGGTCAGGATCTATGGACTCTCGGGCAGTGATGAGTATAAGTTACATGGTTCAGGGAAGTCGCCCATTAAGATTCGTATCATTGGCGGAGACGGCCAGGATCTGTATCGTACAACTGAAAAGTTTGCGAACGGAAGCAAAGTCTATATCTATGATTCCAAAGATCAATCAACGAATAGTCTGCAAATTGCTGATAATATTCATTTAAAGCTGAGCAACGATACGGCAATCCATAAATTCGAATACGATAATTTCGTGTATGACCGTAAAGGAGTTGTTTTTAATCTGGACTATGGCGTCGATCGTGGGCTTATTTTTGGCCTAGGTTATCTCATCGAAAATCAAGGTTTCCGAAAAAAACCTTATGCTTATCGACACCAGATTATGGGGAGTTATCTGACAGGTCGTGAGTCATTTATGTTTGATTATAAAGGAAACTATAAGGAACTCATTGCAGGACATGATCTTTATATTCATTTTTCTTCCCTCGGCCCAAAAAATCTGAGCAACTTTTTCGGATATGGAAACAGCTCTGTTTTCGATAAGTCGAATTCAAAAAGTATCTCTTATTATCGCAATCGATTTGACCTGGTTGCTGGCGATATTTTTTTGGAGAAGTATTTGAATCCTAAATTAAAACTTTTCTATGGTTCTTCGTCTGAATATTATAATAGTAAAGAGTCAAATAATATTGGGCGATATTTTGAAGAGTTCCATGAAAAATATCCTGCAGAGCCTATCTATGGTAGTAATTTTTTTACTGGGGTTGCTGCCGGAGTAGATTACGATACGCGTGATAATATCACGAATCCCAAATCAGGAGTTCATTTTCACACAAGATTGGGCTGGAATGCTGAAATTGGGGGCGAGGGGCGGAATTATACAAAATTACAGCATGCGATGAGTTTTTACAAAACGATTGCGGACAATTATATCACTTTTGCGAATCGCGTAGGGTTGGATGCGGTATGGGGAGATCCATATTTCTATCAACATGCTCAAATTGGTGGTGAGATGAGTTTAAGGGGATATAACTCAAGGCGATTTACTGGAAAAACAGCACTCTATAATAATTTTGATATGCGTTTGAAATTATTTAGCTATTCTTCTTATTTGGTTCCCGGTACAGTAGGGGCAATTGGTTTTTATGATGTTGGCCGTGTATGGATGAGCGGTGAAAACTCCAATGATTGGCATATGGGATATGGCGGTGGAATTTATTTTATGCCTGGAGATCTCTTAACCATTCAGGGAGTAATAGGTTTCAGTAAAGAGGCAACATTGCCCTATCTTCGGGTAGGACTTTCTTTTTAGATGTTTAGTGATTTTTAGGAATGAATCATTATGGAGAAGGATCTCAAGAAAAATTTGAGTAAAAGTTTTGCAGAGCGGGGAGTACGAAATAGTAACATAGATTTATCTGTATTAAAAAAATATAAGAGCTATGCGAAGGCCTTCGCAGAAATTCATAATGGTATAGCTGTGTTGAGTGATCTAACGGCCAACTGGAGTTATACCTATATTGGAGCAATTGCGGAAAAGCTTCATCTTCCTTCCAATGAGAAGAAATTGGAAATAAATAGTATTTGGGAAGATTTTCTTCTTGAACGTGTTTATCCCGATGATTTGGTTGTTAAGCATGCATTGGAACTTCAATTTCTCAATTTGGTAAAAAATATGGATGTTGAAGAACGATTCCATTATCAAGCGAACAGTATCTTACGGG
The DNA here is from genome assembly GCA_022712315.1 of Sphingobacterium sp. GTDB lineage: Bacteria > Bacteroidota > Bacteroidia > Sphingobacteriales > Sphingobacteriaceae > Sphingobacterium. The sequence goes on from JALAGS010000205.1 coordinate 44,520, forward strand.
TGGCAGGAAAGGATGGGCAGACTATCCTTATGTCTCATGAGATTTTTTACCTAGATACCGGCTGCAAAGAATTTCCACAGTTAGCCTTATGCTGCTATTCCATCATGCCCGAAGCCGAACGTTCAGTCACTATTAGAAATTATATTTTTAATCAGGTAACGGGCGCCGTATATCCGTTGCATGAAGGTGGACTCAAAACCTCGCTTAGTGCCCGGGAGAAGGAGATTTTGAACTGTATCAAAGCGGGAATGATCAGTAAAAGTATTGCTGTAAAATTGGGATTGAGTATAAATACAGTCAATCGCCATCGTCAAAATATTTTGCAAAAGCTTCGTGTCCGGAATTCACATGAGGCTGTCAGTGTTTTTAATAAGCTGTTTCAGGAAGAAACTGAAACAATTTAAAAGTATGTCCGTCTAAAAAATCTTAGACGGACTGAAACGTTTTTAATTCGAGTTATTTTCTTTTAGCCATTTGGTTCGCCGTTGATCCGGAAGATGTTTGATATTAAAATAATCGAATTTAGCCTGGAATCCGTCGCCATCAGGTGAAGCAGCCATTAGACCAACCATGACTGGATGATTATCCGCCAACCAGGCATTTCTCATCATGATATATTCTTTGTCATCAAATGAGTAAAAGAATTCGACAGCGTCTAGTCTACGTATTGCCTTGATCCAGATGAATGGGATTTCTTTGTCAATGGGGATGATGCTCCAATCACTCGTTTTATGTGTAACAACGGTACTTAAGTTATATTTTCCATCAACAAATTCTATTCCTGCTTTTATATAATTTTCATGATCGATACGCAACATGAGACCTGCCTGATCAAACCGGTTTTTATATTTAGCTGAAATCTTAGCTTTAACTTCAAATTCTCCGCCCCTTAGTGTATAGAAAAAGGGAGCGTCATCTACGGTAAAACCATAGTGGGAGATACGCCAGTAGTCACTTTTTGCTGTCACAGACATCGTTAAAGAATTGTCTTTGATGGTCCATTCGGCAGGTTCATTGAACCAAGTCATTTTATCTAATTTTTGGGCACTGGCCTGCATGGTTAGCCAGGGAAGAAGTGAGGCTGTTAGTATGGTCTTTATGATTTTCATGTTCTTATTGTTGGAGTAAGCATCTTTTGTTCCGAGCAAAGATATTCAAGAACCTAACTGGTTTTCAATACTGATAAATAACCATGATTTCAATAATTCATCCGATTGTAATTTATTTGCAATTTAATTGCATTTAGTGGTTTTGCTACATAGTTGCAATAGTGTAAAAGTATTATCTTCGCTATGTAGACTTTGAATAACAGAATCGCTTGTTATTTCTACAGTACAATCAGGTTTCAAAAAAATAAGAATCTATAGCATGGAATTTTGGGAATGTAGTTTTGTTGAGAAGCAAGAAATGTGGGGTACTGAAGCTGCTCAATCAGCTGTTTTTGCAAAGGATTTCTTTTTGGAAAGGAATATAAGAGACATTTTGATTCCAGGCTTCGGCTATGGTCGAAATGGTCGAATCTTTTTAGACAATGGTTTTAAAATTACAGGAATTGAGATCTCAAAAACTGCCATTGAACTTGCCAGAAAATATTTCGGGACAGAAACGATTATCTATCATGGATCAGTCAACGATATGCCTTTCGACACCAGGTGCTATGGAGGAATTTTTTGTTACGCATTAATCCATTTATTGGACGCTGATGAACGGGCAGCATTAGTCCGGCATTGTTTTGATCAACTTGTTGAAGGAGGTTACATGATTTTTACAGGCGTTTCGAAACAAGCGAGTATTTACGGAAAGGGGGAGAGGATAGGTGCGGAGCGGTTTGCCATGTTCGGTGGAGTAAATATGTTCTTTTATGATTTTGATTCTATTCATGCCGATTTTGATCAATATGGACTGCAGGAGATTCGGGAAGTCGAGGAGAATTTTCCATTTTATATAATCATTTGTCAAAAGAGAAATAACAATTAAAAAAACATATATATGAAAGACAATAAAAGCTATGAAGTAATCATTATTGGGGGGAGTTATGCAGGTTTATCTGCAGCAATGGCATTGGGACGTTCATTGCGAAATGTCTTAATTATTGATAGTGGACTTCCCTGTAATAGACAGACCCCATATTCACATAACTTTATTACGCACGATGGGGAGAAACCACAGATTATTGCAAAAAAGGCGAAGGAGGAGGTATTGAATTACCCAAGTGTCAAGTTTCAGAAGGGTATGGCCGTCAGTGGTGAGAAAACAGCGGACGGTTTTGAGATAACAACTGAAAATGGGGAAATTTTTAAAGCAGAGAAACTTATTTTTGCAACTGGAGTGGAAGATATTATGCCAAGTATACAAGGGTTTTCGGCCTGTTGGGGTATTTCAGTCATACATTGCCCTTATTGTCATGGTTATGAATTCAGAAGGGGAAAAACAGCCATTATAGCTAATGGGGAAAGAGCCCTCCATTTAGCGGGATTAGTCAACAATCTCTCGATAGACTTAACGCTATTGACACCTGGTAAAGCTGATTTTGACTCAAAGCAGAGGGCTAAGCTCCAACAACACGGTATTGCCCTTATTGAAGGTGAAATTGATAAGATCCAGCATAAGAATGGATGGGTTCAGCAGCTGCAATTGAAAGATGGCCGTGCGCTTGCATTTGATGCAATCTATGCCGCTATTCCGTTTAGACAACATTCCGCAATTCCCGCGGCTTTAGGGTGTGAATTGACAGAGCAGGGACATATTAAAATAGATAATTTTCAGAAAACAACAGTTGCTGGTGTTTTTGCCTGTGGAGATAATTCCAGTATGATGCGTTCTGTTGCTAATGCGGTTGCTACAGGAAATTTGGCAGGGGCAATGGTTAATAAAGAACTTGTAGACGATCGTTTTTAGTGGCTTTATTGTATGTTGTGTCAAAGGTTGTTTAACGAAGTGCAGTTCATCAGGAAGTTGGATTTTACAAGAACTTCCTGATGGGTAAGCTTCCGCCTTTTACTTGATCTTAATCTGAGGCTAGCTCTGTTTCTACATCAAACTGTTCGATTGAAGCATTAATTTTTTTCAGATGCTCATTCATTATGGCTGATTTGAGTAATCGAAAGTTTCTGATTGATGTTACATTTTTTGAATCCGTTCCGTCCGGCTAGCTGTTTCTCTTCCCCATTCAGCAATAGATTCCAATAGTGGAATAAGCGTTTTGCCGAAAGCGGTAAGTTCATAATCTACTTTCAATGGTGCCTTATCGGTATGTACTGTCCGTTTTACCAAACCATCTGCTTCAAGTTCCTTTAATTGTAAGCTCAACGTCCGTTCGGTAATCAAAGCGCATTCTTTTCTTAATTCATTATAACGTTTTTTTTCAATTAAATGAATTAGGATAACTGCTTTCCATTTTCCGCCTATATACTTCATTGTCAGGCTTGTACTGCATGGGTATTGTTTGTTGTCTATCAAATACATCTGTTACTATCAAGTTTGACCGTTATGGCAAATATATAACACTATATTTAAGTTTGCAACTATAAAAAATATAGTTAATTAAATATTGTATGTTATGGCTTTTTTAGAAACAGCAAAGCAACGTTACACAACGAAAAAGTATGATTCAGAAGCGATCATTTCCGAGGAAAAGATCGCTGAATTAAAGGAAATAATCCGATTGAGCCCATCTTCCATTAATAGCCAGCCCTGGAAATTTCTCTTTGTTTCTGCGGGGGAAATGAAGCAGAGGCTTGCTGGCGCATCTTACTGGAATGCACAGAAAATAAATGAGGCCAGTCATTTGGTGGTTTTTTGTGCCCTTACCGACGTTGAACGATTTGAAACTCAAATTAAAAATACACTTCCTGAGGGATCAATTAATTATTATAAGCAATTTTTACGGTCGAAAGGGGAGTTGCACGTCAAATCCTGGATGAAGCAGCAAGTATACCTTTCATTGGGGTTTTTCCTAGCAGCATGTGCTGCAAATGGAATTGATGCAACCCCTATGGAAGGAATAGAAAACGAGATCTACGATGAAATATTAGGACTTCAAGGTTATCAGACATTGTTTGCTGTTGCTATTGGCTACCGCGATGGTGAAGACACTAATCAACCTTCCATGACAGCGAAATCGCGCTTAAGTCTAGAAAACATCATCGAAGCGTTATAGGTCTTAAAAAGATGAAACCTTAATTGGTTTCATCTTTATGATAAACCACTAATTCAAGCTTATTTTTTTTCCCTGTTCAGGGAAGATATAATTCACTTTTAGTGGATTATTCTTTAATAATTCACTTTTGATGATTTCTGGATTGTCACCCGTTGGTTTTCGATGGGTGACAACGATAGTGAGCCCTTCGAGGTTTTTCAACCCTGTCCTGTCTTTGAGATTTTGAAGTTCTTCTAGCAACAGATTAGGGGTAAGATGTCCAAAAAGTAGATTTTCCGGTTGACTGTTAGGAAAAGATACCTCAATCAATATGCTATTTAATTGTTTCTGTTTGATCAATAGAGCAATGCTTTTCCAAAGTTTATCCAGCTGATCAGATTTTTCAACACGATCGGCACCTGTGTCGCCGAGATAAAGTAAATAGTGATTATCATGCTGAACGAGTGCAGCACTGCTTTTATAAGGATTTACGTGGCTAAGTTCGTATGCAGTCAAAGACAATGGTGTATGTTGAACCGAGGTTGCAATACCTTCTTGTAGGGTTGTGTAGTGATATTTTCCAAGTATGGGTTTTTGTCCTTGATCGCCAAAATTTATCCAGGTATCTGTGATAAAGTAGTGATTTTGTAGAATCTGAAGTACTGGAGCAATGGCAAAGATATTCTTTTTACTGTCGGCGGGTGAGTTAATAATGAGGCCAGATAGATGGTCGAGATGACCATGGGAGATAAAATATCCTTTTATTTGATTACGTAAAACCGTTTCGACCGACCCATTTAAGCTTTTTAGTTGAATGGCTTTTCTGATTCCGGTATTTATGGTACCTGCATCGAGGGATAAGAAGGTCGTATCGCCTGGAATTCCTACTAAATAAGCAGACAGATTGTCTTCTTGTTCACCGCCATATATTCCTAAAGGAATGAGGTCGAAATGTTGAGCCTGACAGGCGATGTAAGTAAAAACGGCGAATAGGGAAAGTACTAGTTTTTTCATCTATTTATACTCTTTAACTAAAAACCCATCCTTTGTTGAGGATGGGTTCAAATTTACGTTATTTTTTGTTTTATTGGTTGAATCGATAGCGTACACCCAATTGAATTCTCCAGCGTGAGGTTTCATCCACACTATTTGAGAATGTGTTGGTGAGCGGAATCTGATTGGTAGCATCCAAATAAGGGAAGGAGAATGTCGGTTGTCCCTGCGCATTTAATCCTTTGTAATTTAAGATACCATTTGCTTTGTTGGCAAATTGAGCTACACCCCAGCTTTTGTTGATCATGTTTCCGAAGTTAAATATATCGAAGGTAATCTGCAATTGATGTTTCTTGCTGCCGGTATTTAAAAATACATCCTGAGCAATACGAATATCTAAGGTTCCAATCATTTTACCCACCAATGCATTACGTTTTGCATACTGACCTCTGTGGGCATTGAGATAATTGTCTTGATTAATATAGCCGTTTAACTGAGACCATAATTGATCTGAAGTCCGGGTGTCTTGTGCATTGTCACCGACCAAGGCAATCTCGTCTTTACTGTTCGGAATATAGATCAAATCATTACCTGACAAGCCATCATTATTTAAGTCACCGCCGTAGGTGTAGGAGTAACGTGGGCCATCCTGTAGTTGATAAAATAGAGAGAATGTTGTTCCTAAATGATCTAGGTATTCTTTACGGTAAGAGAAGTTGGCAATGAATCTATTTTTGACCAAATAAGTTGAATAGGAGAGATCGGCACTATTTGGATTACCCGAAACATAACGATCACGCCACATCGACTGCGCAATGGATCCGCCATCGTTGACCGATCTTGAGTCCGTATAGGTATAACCCACATTGGCAAAAAATCCACCTTTGAATTCTTTCGATAAGGTTCCTGTTAACGTATAGCTATAACCTTTTGATGTATTGGACATCACGATAGCGTCTGAAATATTGGGGTTTTCAGGTGTAGGCTGTGCAGCGCCATAAATACGGGGTGTGCTGTAGCGCATGCGATTATCGGCTCCGGCTAAAGCTTTGCCATCTGTCGTATTAAGGTTGACATTGCGGAAATACACCGAATTGATATCTTTTGAGTACATGGCTTCAAAAGTTCCGATAACACCTCCAGGTAATTTTTGATCAACTGCAATATTCGTTCTCCAAAGCTGCATAAATTTGAAGTTGTTATCTGTCACTGCCAAGTTGTAACTCGAGTTGTTGGCTGCCGTTTGGTGATTCACATTGCGATAAGCATCTACGTCAGGTGTAAATGGACGATTCGTAGGGTTATTGATGGACTCAGAACCAAACATTACACCATTATTGCCAGCCTGATTCGAAATCCATACCAATGGCGGACGACCGGTAAATATTCCCGATCCACCGCGTAGCTGCGTTTGATTGGTCCCATTGACATTCCAGTTAAATCCGATTCTTGGCGACCAAAGAATAGCACTTTTTGGATATTTTGATACGTCAATCTTTTCACCCTGATCAAAATTCAGCTTTGTGACATTATCATTCTTTAGTTTGTTAGGTGAAGAAATGTGTGTCAAGTCAGCCCTCAATCCAGCAGTCAATTTAAAATGGCTGTTTACAGCAAAGGCATCCTGTGCATATAGACCAAACATACGCGCCGAGATCTCTGCATAAGGAAACGATCCATCGGGTAAAACAGAATACTGAACTTGGTATTTGGTAGCGTTGGAAACATTATTTTTTGCAGAGTTATAGAAGTCGTCTAAACTGGCAAATGTATAGGCACCATAATAGTTTGGTGCGAATCCGTTGGTGGTTTTGTAGTTTTCAAAATTGGCCCCCAATGTAATTTCATGTTTTCCGGCATAAATATTAAAGTTGTTGGTTGCTTGAAATACCTTAGTTTTCAGACTGTTAAATGCTGTAAAAGGCTCGTAGCCAAACGCGGTCATGCTACTTCCGTCAGGGTTCATGATGTCTACCAAAGGAAATGGTTGCCCTCCTTTAGATTCCCGAAAATCGTTCATGACATTGTATCCCACGGTGAGGGAATTTGAATATTTACTACTGATACGCGTACGTAATTCTAAATTCACATTGTCCATGTTGTTGTTGATGCCATATCCAGCGGAGCTGAATGGTAACCCAACATTAGACGGTTGTCTGTTATTTTTTGGGGCACCGCTATTAGATGGTAAAATGTCACGGTATGAACGGAAATAGAAATACTTAGCGCTTAGTGTATTTTTTTGATCGATATTGTAATCTAATTTAACAGAGAATTTGTCACTGCGTGTATCTAATGGATAATCTTCATAGCTTCCCGGATTATAGCCGATTGAATTGAGGTATTTAGCGAGATCATCAAGTTTCTCGGCAGATACAGTTGAAATATTCGGGCCAGTGTTTCCTCCACGGGAAGCGATAAAATTTGTTCCTGGATCTACTCGTCGTTCAAGTTCGCCACTTGCAAAGAAGAATAGTTTGTTTTTTATAATTGGGCCACCTACCGTAAAACCGTAGCCTTTTAGGTTAAAGTTGTTTACCGGTGCTCTCAACCCTGCTGAATTGTATTTATTGACTAAATTCTGATTCCTGAAGTAATAATTTAAGGATCCTTGTACCTCATTGGTACCGCTTCTTGTAACTGCGTTGATTGCTGCACCAGTAAAACCATTTTGTCTGACATCATAAGGAGCGATGTTGACAGAAATCTCTTCAAAGGCATCCATATTGATGGGTTGCGAGTTTGTTTGACTTCCAATAGTTCCCTGTAATCCAAAAGCATTATTAAATAGCGCCCCGTCGATGGTGAAGTTATTCGCAAGGTTGCTTCTTCCGGCAAAGGAAGGATTACCATACTGCATCGAAAATTGAGGGGTCAGTTTGACAAAATCAGTAAAGCTTCGATTCAGTGTAGGTAGATTTTGAATTGCTGTTCGGGAAATGTTTTGTGCGGCACCTGTTCGGCCGGAATTGAAGACTTTTCCCTGTCTTGTTCCTACAACGACAGCTTCATCCAATACCTGTGCGTTGGACTGTAACTGAATGTCCAGCGTCGAGCTTTGTCCCAATGCAAGTTTTTCGATCTGCTTGACGTTTGGGGAATGCCCAAGATAGGTTACTGTGATTTGATAAGGGCCACCAATTCGCATATTTGGAAGGTTATAGCGGCCGTCGCCTCGTGATGAAGTAACGTACTTTGTCCCAGAAGGTAAATGTATGGCTTCAATGGTCGCTCCGTTGATTGGCGAATTTCCCTCTCTGACGGTTCCATTCAGAGCAGAGGTGGTTTCATTTTGCGCATAGGTAACTGATGTACCAATTGTGCTTAGCAAAATGCTGGTAATCAAATGTTTTCTCATTTGTTTCGTAGCTGTTTAAATGACTAGGTGATTTTTAAACCGCGATAAAGGTAGGAGAGTATTGTTGATTTTGTGTTAAGCGAATATTATTTAAATGTATTTACCTCTGCTCGCGTAATTCGTTTTTTTTGTTAATGACGTAGGCTAGATTTTAATGGCGTAGGTTTTATTTTTTAATTTTAATTACGTCATCACGATAGAGATCTAAGGCAGCTTGCAGGATATCTTCAATTATTTGCCCTCAACCATCAGCAGGTAGGAAAAAGTGGGAATTATTTCCAAGGAGCTCATCCGTGTTAATAAAGATACGTACTTATCGCTTTTTTAAATCATATGTTTACAGTTTTCTTTTGTTGTTTAGTATATTCAAATTGTTTAGAGGGAATGAATACATCTTTGCTTATGAATGTCAATTTTAAAAATATAGACTACTTGCAGACTGGAAGTGAAGTACAGAGAAATACTTATCGATTACTGCATGATTATCAGATTGTTGATTGCCTTAAAGATTATGATCCCATCGTAGTTGGAACGATACCGATTCATATCGATATTGCTGGAAGTGATGTTGACATCATCCTATATGTACAAGATTTTGCTGTTGTTGAAAAAATACTGTGCCTTAATTTTTCGCAGCATGCGCATTTTCGGCTGCAGCGGGCTGAAAGCAATGTGATTGTATGCAGTTTCTCGATTGAAGAACAGCTATTTGAAATTTATGCGACCGACAAAGCGACTGAATATCAGAATGGATATTTACATATGCTTAAAGAACATGAAATTATACAACTAAGAGGTGAAGAATTTGCCGAGCAGGTCAGACGGCTAAAGAGGAGTGGGATGAAAACTGAACCGGCATTTTGCAGGTTATTGGGAATTGAGGGCGATCCATATATGGAACTTCTCCTGTATAATCACGTAGATAATTCGATGAGCTATGACTGATTTAATCGATAAGAGCATGAATCCACTAATCGAACAATTTAAAAAATATGGTTATCTCAATGAAGTGATAGCGGCGGAGGTCGAAAAAAGAACACGTTATTTTTTTAAGAAAAAGGGCGAGCATTTTTTGAGAGAAGGACAGCATCTATCAAGCTATTTTGTTTTGAGCACGGGATTGATCCGCGCCTATTTCTTAAAAAATGGACGCGAAATGAACAGTTGGTTTGGTGAGGAAAATCAGATTTTTGGATCAATCCTGCCTGTATATACGGAAAAACCCTCCTTTGAAAATATCCAGTTTCTGGAAGATTCGGAGATCTATGCAATTTCTGTAGACGATTTGAATGAATTGTATAGAATTTATCCTGAGCTAAATCTGATAGGACGAAAGATTGCTGAAGAGGTTTGTATTATTCTCGAAGAACGGATTATGTCATTGCATACTGAATCAGCGGCAGAACGTTATCAGTCTCTCATACGCCTGCAGCCCAATTTAATAAATCGAATTAATCTTGGCCACATTGCATCTTATTTAGGTATTACACAGGAAACACTTAGCCGTATAAGGCGATAAGCATACGATTTTGATATAAGTCAAAAAAAGCCTTTCAAATAGCGATTATCTTTGTCTTAGAAATTTAAACTATTGAAAATGAATTGGATTGCATTGATTGTCGCTGGCATTTTTGAAATTGGATGGCCACTCGGTTTAAAAATGGCTCAACAGCCGGACTCAAATAAATTTGGTTGGATCATATTGGCTGTTGTCTCCATGAGTATTAGTGGTGGACTATTGTTTTATGCGCAAAAAGCGATTCCTATCGGTACAGCTTATGCCGTATGGACAGGTTTGGGAGCTGTCGGAACATTACTGGTTGGGATCTTTTTTTTCGGAGATTCAGCCAATGTGTTTAGACTTCTTTCGGCAACATTGATTGTTGCAGGAATTATCGGCTTAAAAATATTTTAAAATCATTGGACGTGATATTTATTTCAAGATCGGCGGAAATAACAACAATCTAAGTTTAATTTGCTACAAGTTAATTCTATGCGAAAATCTAAAACCTCTCTTTTTTTGGCCGAAACTCCTTATCAAAGAGTAGGTTGGGATGATTTTTGCTGGATAATTAAATTATGAGGCAAAAACTAGCGGAAAAAATAGAATTGTATAGTAAAAGGTACGGCCTATTTATGCGGCCGGAGTATATTAGCTTTGCTCGTGATACAACAAGACTATTGCTTCGCAACGAATGTCTCCGCGAAGGTGATATAAAAGCCTACCAAGACTATATTGCTTCGCATTATCCCGAAGATCTTCCTTGGGAAATGAAACAATACCAGGAAGCAACAAAAGCACTGGAGCGGATGAGCAAAGAGATGGCAATTGCTTGGGTGAGTACGCATCAGATCAATATTTTTGAATCTGACATTTTTATTGATGACGAAGATTCAATTCTCCGTCCCATACAATCAAAAGATGAAGATATGTTTCGTTATAATTTTAATGCATTGGAAGAACTTATCTACAATCACCAAAGACCAGAGGATTTATTTCGGCGCAATAGGGATTGTTTTTGGATAGATACACGGATTGAATGGAGATAGGGAGAAACTGATCCGAAGAAGGGAAATAGACAATAATTAAAAAGTCCTTAGCACAAGCTAAGGACTTTTTTGATTATAATGGCTTTATTTTTAGATTTCTAAATGAAACACCTCTTGACCAGTCTTGCAGTGCTAGTTTCCCACTAATATGCTGACCAAACTCTGGGTAGTCTCTGAAATTACTATGTTTTACTAAGTCTTTCCATTTATTTGAATTAAAATCCATTTCAGCGGTAATCTTACCATTGAGGTAAAACGTAACTTTTCCATCCTTCTGAATGATACTTGATTCATTCCAGTCGTCTTGCGCCTTAACATTGACAAAGTTTTGCTGGGGTAGAAATGTATAAAGACAGCCCGAACGCTTTAATGGCTTATCGAAATCAGGATGGGAATCGGCTAACAATTGGTACTCAGGTCCTGAATGGTAGGTAGCATCAATAGCCGGTTTTTCCTGTACATTGACAAAAACACCGCTATTCCCCTCTTTCTCAAGCTTCCATTCAAATTTGAACTCGTAATTTTTGTAATCTTTGTCTGATACCAAGTCATATTTCTGGCTTTCGTTGTTTGGATCGCAATAAATAGTTCCATTTTTAACAACCCAGGCTGTAGGTGCATTTTTACTATTGTTGTAGGTATGCCAATTATTGAGTGTTGAGCCATCAAATAGAAGTTGCCAGCCGTTATTTTGTTCTTCTTCCGTCAATGTGTTGGGGCTGCTTTTTTCATTTTGGCAGGAGAGTAAAACACAGCCCATGCAGAATGATAAGATAATTTTTTTGAAAAGGTTTAAGTTTATCATTGTTTAATTTGTATAAGTGTCTCTTTAATTAAGGTATCCCTAAAATAATTTTTAATGTGAACTTTTGGCGACAATTTTATGCTCCTTTGCAAATTTGTTACACAAAGCTCTTCATTGCGGCCCTTCTCAAGCGCACCTATTTTCACTCTCATTCCCGAATCGTTCCACAAACTTTCGCTTCAGTCATTCCGGATAATCATTCTCATTTTGATAAAACAACCTTATCAAAATGATAGGATCAACCAATTTTGTTTTACCGTCTATATTTTTATTTAAGCTGATTAACAGTTGTTTATGTTGTTTTTTAACATAATGGAACAAGGTTTGGCCTAATGGGATAAATGACAATAAAAATGGAAACAGAACGAAAAAGAAAAGTATGTGGCAAGAGTCCTCCAGAGGACTGATTGTCACAGCTACTAGTATGTACTGGAAATTTAAAAAAAGAAATCGCGAATCGCTAATAAAATTTAACAATGGTAATGACAATCATACTCCTTATAACTGGAATTTTTTGTTTCTGGTTATTCTATAAAATGGTGGATTTTTTTGAGAAAATATAAAAGAGATAATATGAAAGAGAAGGAAGAAAATAAGGGTACAGGTTCCCCTCACAATATATCGGGAGACCGCATAGCGAAGGTCGTATTAGTGGTGTTGATTATCGCGATGATTTTTCAGCTCTATGTCGGTTAGATTTTGAAGTATAGTTCTAATTCATAACATGAAAAAATTAAATCAATATAGGGCAGGTTTGTATATGGCCCTTCATTATAAGGAAATCCGGTCAGAGATTAATTTCTTGCTTCGGAAGCACAATTTTGCTGGTGCTCTGCAGGCTATTATCAATCATCTTAGACACTTGAGTACAGAGCGCAACATAGACAAAATCTGTCAGCATATCGAGTTTCTCGGAACGATTTATGGCCGTGGAAACCAATATGTCAAATATATTTTGGAAAACCTCTTTGTAAGATCCTTAGGCGGTCTTCAGCGCATCAGTACCGTTCATACCTGGACGATAATCGAATCTCGGTTGCCCGTACCTTTTTTAGAGATCCGTAAAGGACAACAATTACATAATCTAATAATATCAAAGTAAATGACAGCTTTATTTATTGTAGCACTACTGGTTTTTGGATATATCTGTTATGTACTTCTAAAGCCTGAAAAATTCTAATAACGAAATTGTTCATACTACATCGTCACGCATACTAATGCCACTGCAGCCTGCAATGAAATGGGAAAAGGGGCTTGAGGTTAGTTAACGATTGGTAATGATACACTTTTTATACAAATCAATTAAAGAAATGAATACAGAGATTCTTGGAATCATAGTGATGTTCATCGTAACATTGCTACTCGGATTTCCCCTTGGGAAATATATAGCTAAGGTATATGGCAATGAAAGGACCTGGTTAGATCCATTATTTCAACCCTTGGAACGATTTTTTTATCGTGTGACAGGAATTAACCCTAGTCTCCAGATGACCTGGAAACAGCATCTCGTTGCTCTTTTGACAATCAATTTAGTCTGGTTTTTGTTGAGCATGGCTATTCTGATGAATATGGGACATCTACCTTTAAATCCAGATGGAAATCCAGGAATGACTGCTGATCTGGCCTTTAATACCAGCATATCCTTTTTGGTCAACTGTAACCTTCAGCACTATTCTGGAGAAACTGGGGTGAGCTACCTCGGACAAATTTGGCTCATGTTTCTTCAGTTTGTGACAGCGGGGATTGGAATGGCTGCCGCAGTTGTTATTTTCAAAGCTTTTAGGGATAAAACAACAACCCAATTGGGTAATTTTTATGATTTCTTTGTGAAATCATGTACACGGATTTTACTGCCTCTTTCTGTGTTGGTTGCTACCATTTTCGTATTTCAGGGGATGCCTATGACATTCGAAGGTAAGGACAGCATGGTGACAATGGCCGGAGATACTGTGCAGGTAAGTCGGGGACCGGTAGCGGCATTTGTTCCAATTAAGCACCTGGGTACAAATGGGGGTGGTTTCTTTGGCGCAAACAGCGCGCATCCACTGGAGAATCCTAATTATTTGACTAATATGGTGGAAATGATTGCCCAGTTTATTATCCCGATGGCAATGATATTTGCCTTCGGCTTTTTTATTCGCAAACGTAAATTTTCATGGATGATGTTTGGTGTGATGACCATTGGTTTTCTCATCCTAACAATCCCAAATATAAAAATGGAAATGGCTGGAAATCCGGCTATTGCACAGATGGGGGTTGACACGTCGATGGGAGCTATGGAGGGAAAAGAAGTGCGGATAGGTGCCGCTGCGTCGGGTTTTTGGAGTATTGTTACAACAATGATTTCGACAGGTTCAGTCAATTCGATGCATGATAGTTATATGCCCTTATCGGGAATGAACGAACTGATAGCCATGATGGTAAATGCCTTTTATGGCGGTGTGGGAGCAGGCATACTCAATTTCTTCATCTTTATTATACTGGCTGTTTTCATCAGTGGCTTGATGGTAGGGCGTACGCCAGAGTTTATGGGTAAGAAAGTCGAGGCACGGGAGATGAAAATCGCTATGATTGTTGCCCTTGCCCATCCTTTTCTCATTCTTGTCGGTACAGCACTGGCTACGGCATTTCCAGCCCAAGGTGCTGCTACATTAAACAATCCCGGATTCCATGGTTTTAGCGAAATATTATACGAATATACGTCATCTGCGGCGAACAATGGCAGTGGCTTTGAAGGGCTTGGAGACAATACAATTTGGTGGAATATCTCGACGGGTATTGTCTTACTGCTCGGCCGCTTTATACCGATTATCGGTCCTATAGCTATTGCGGGATTGTTGGCCGAGAAGAAATTCATACCTGAGGGAGAGGGGACGCTAAAGACAGATACCAGTACATTCGGTTTGATGGTGTTTGCCGTAATTGCGATTATCGCAGCACTCTCTTTCTTTCCAGCACTGGCTTTGGGTCCACTTGCGGAATATTTTTCCATGTAACACGTAAAATTAAAGAATTCTAAAAATGAGCAATCAACAAACATTGTTTCAGAAAGAACTTGTACAACAAGCATTAAAACAATCTTTCGTGAAGCTGAATCCTAAAATAATGTTCCGTAACCCAGTGATGTTTACCGTAGAAATCGGAACGTTGATTATGGCTGTGGTTTGTCTATGGATAATGACTGGAGAAAAATCACAAGGTACACTGGGGTATAATTTTACGGTATTTGTTATTCTATTTTTGACCCTGCTCTTTGGCAATTTTGCTGAGGCAATTGCAGAAGCCCGAGGTAAAGCGCAAGCAGACAGCTTGCGGAAAACACGGGAGGAAACCCCCGCAACCCTGCGTGATGGCCGGGTCGTTTCATCTGCGCAATTGAAAAAAAATGATGTCTTTGTCTGTCAGGCTGGGGATGTAATTCCATTAGATGGAGAGATTATTGAAGGATTGGCAACCATTGATGAAAGTGCAATAACGGGGGAATCTGCACCAGTAATCCGTGAAGCTGGGGGAGATAAAAGTTCAGTTACCGGCGGTACCAAGGTCTTATCAGACCGAATTGTTGTACAGGTGACGACAGAACCGGGCGAAAGCTTCTTGGATAAGATGATTGCTTTGGTCGAAGGGGCAAGCCGACAAAAAACACCGAATGAGATTGCTTTAACGATCCTTCTCGCAGGTTTTACACTCGTGTTTATTATCGTAACCGTGACCTTAAAACCATTTGCAGATTATGCCAATGTCGGTATCACCATAGCTTCATTTATTTCACTTTTCGTCTGCCTGATTCCCACCACAATAGGTGGTCTTTTATCGGCAATCGGTATAGCAGGAATGGATCGCGCACTTCGTGCAAATGTTATTACAAAAAGTGGCAAAGCAGTTGAAACGGCGGGTGATATTGATGTCCTGTTGCTTGATAAAACTGGAACCATTACGATCGGAAATCGCAAGGCGACAAATTTTTACCCCGCAGATGGCGTCATGAAAGAAGCTATGGTACGTGCAGCAACATTGAGCTCCATGGCGGATGAAACACCAGAAGGGAAATCAATTGTCGAATTGGCTGGAGTCAACCCATCGAGCTATAAGGTCGAAAACCCTACATTCATTAAATTTACCGCCGAAACACGGAGCTCGGGAATAGACTTTGCACAGACACGTATTCGTAAAGGTGCAACAGATGCTATTCGAAATATCATTTTAAAGGCTGGAAATCTATTTCCAGCGGAAATCGATGAACGCGTAAAGCTTATCTCTCAAAATGGGGGAACCCCATTGGTGGTTGCAGAGAATGAACAGGTGCTCGGTGTGATAGAATTGCAGGATGTGATAAAACCTGGGATTCATGAACGCTTTGAAAGACTGCGAAAAATGGGTATCAAGACTGTTATGGTGACGGGAGATAATCCTTTGACGGCCAAATATATTGCCGAAAAAGCTGGAGTGGATGATTTCATCGCTGAGGCCAAGCCTGAAGACAAGATGAACTACATCAAAAAAGAACAGCTTGACGGACGATTGGTCGCGATGATGGGAGATGGTACAAACGATGCTCCGGCACTTGCGCAAGCCGATGTTGGTGTTGCCATGAATAGCGGTACACAAGCTGCAAAAGAAGCAGGGAACATGGTCGATTTGGACAACGATCCAACCAAATTGATTGAAGTTGTGGAGATAGGTAAGCAATTGTTGATGACCCGGGGTACGCTGACTACGTTCAGCATTGCAAACGATGTCGCCAAATATTTTGCGATTATTCCAGCTTTATTTATCGCCGCAATACCGGCCCTTCAAGGTTTAAATATTATGCAGCTCAGTAGTCCACAAAGCGCCATACTTTCAGCTGTTATCTTCAACGCAATTATTATCCCATTACTGATTCCTTTGGCATTAAAGGGAGTCGCATACAAACCTATCGGTGCAAGCGCATTGTTACGGCGAAATCTGCTCGTCTTTGGACTTGGTGGAGTACTCGTCCCATTTATTGGTATCAAGGTTATAGACTTACTGGTTTCACTATTTATCTAATACATTTTTAATACTATAAACAAAGATGAAAACACATATATATCCGGCAATAAAGATTACAATTATTTTATTGCTTCTGCTCTCCGTTGTATATCCAGCCCTTGTATGGGCAATAGCGCAAATAGCGCCCAATCATGGAAAAGGGGAAATGCTCGAGTACAATGGGCAAAAGTATTACAGAAATATTGGACAGGCTTTTTCGAGTGATGATTATTTCTGGTCGCGTCCTTCAGCTGTTGGTTATAATGCTGCAGGATCGGGGGGAAGTAATAAAGGACCTTCTAATGGAGAATATCTTTCGGAAGTGAAATCGCGTATTGATACTTTCTTAGTGCACAATCCTACGGTAAAACGTGAACAGGTACCGGTAGACATTGTTACAGCCAGTGGTAGTGGTTTAGATCCGGACATTTCTATAGAAACCGCAAAAATACAAATTGACCGTGTTGCAAAAGCAAGAGGTATATCGGTAAATAGCTTACGGTCTCTTGTCGATGCTCACGTTCAGACGCCTTTATGGAATATGTTTGGACCTCGCAAAATCAATGTCCTTGAACTAAATATTGCTTTGGACAAGATGGTTGAAAAATAAAATTGACCTGATGGGTCATTGAAAAACACTTTACAAGAACCATATACATGAAAAAACTAGCGATGTTGGCCTGTATACTCACAGGGGCAACACAATTATTTGCACAGCAAGATACGACTCAAAATACCCAGTTGTCGATAAGTAGTTACCTTGAAGCATATTATCTTCGGGACTTTAACAATCCAATTGGAAATACACGCCCAGGCTTTGTATATAGTCACAACAGGACGAATGAAGTAAACATAAACTTAGCATTTTTAAAAGCTGCGTACGAAACAACAAATACCCGTGCAAATCTTGCATTAGGTGTAGGTACTTATATGAATGCCAACTACAGTGCGGAACCTGGCGTCTTAAAAAATATTTACGAAGCGAATGCCGGTGTTCGCATCTCGAAAAAACATAATTTATGGATCGATGCTGGAATATTTTCTTCCCATTTGGGCTTTGAAAGCGCTATAGGAAAGGACAATTGGACTGTAACGAGAAGTATTTTTGCGGATAATTCTCCCTATTTTGAAACCGGAGCAAAAATATCTTATACATCCGCTTCAGGAAAGCTGTTTTTAAGTGGGCTTGTTTTAAACGGCTGGCAGCGGATTCAACGTGTGGACGGCAGTAGTTTGCCTGCATTTGGACATCAATTGGTCTATAAACCGACAGACAAATGGACCATCAATAGTGGTTCTTTTATCGGCAGCGATAAAGCGGATAGTGTAAGACAGATGCGTTATTTCCATAACCTGTATGTAATCTATCAAATGAACGAAAAGCTCGGCATTACATTGGGATTTGATATTGGAGCTGAACAAAAAGCAAAGGGGAGCTCAACGTACAATGTATGGTACACCCCTGTGTTAATTGCAAGATACGCAACGACTGAAAGATTTAGCTTAACAGCAAGAGGAGAATATTACAACGATAAAGATGGTGTTATCGTCTCTACTGGGACGGCTCAGGGGTTTCAAACATTTGGCTACTCTTTAAATGCAGATTATGCGATTCTTCCGAATGTTCTTTGGCGTACAGAGTTGCGCAATCTCACGAATAAAGATGCTATTTTCCTTGATCGGTCAAATAAGCTGCTTAAAAATAGCGTGACAGCTGTCACTGCACTTATGGTTAGTTTTTAAAACAATCGTTCCTGCCGTGTGTTGGATCGGCAGGAACCTTTTGAATATGAAAGGTATTAAAAATGGAAGAAAGGAAAAGCGCTGAGCACTTTCTGGATCTGATCCGGAAATCGAAACGAGGCCGATTCAAACTTTATATTGGAATGAGTGCTGGCGTCGGAAAGACATATCGCATGCTACAGGATGCACATACACTTTTACAGGGTGGAATCGATGTGCGTATCGGCTATATTGAGACCCATAATCGAAAGGAAACACATCAATTGCTTGATGGTATTCCCATTATTGCTCGGCGTCATCTTTTTTACAAAGGCAAACAGTTGGAGGAACTGGATCTCTATGCTGTTTTGAATTCAAATCCAGAGGTTGTCATTATCGATGAGCTGGCACATACAAATATTGAAGGCAGCAAAAATGCCAAACGATGGCAAGATGTCATAGAGATTCTCGAGGCGGGAATTAACGTAATCAGTGCTGTTAATATCCAGCATATCGAGAGTCTAAACGAGGAAGTCAAAGCGATTACAGGGATCGAAGTGCAAGAAAGAGTTCCCGACAGCGTGATTGATTCTGCAGACGAAGTCGTTAATATTGATCTTACTGCCGAGGAACTTATTGTTCGTCTTAAAGAGGGTAAGATCTACGATGCTTCAAAAATTCAGGCTGCACTTCAAAATTTCTTTAAAAGTGAGCATATTCTGCAATTGCGGGAAATGGCATTGAAGGAGGTGGCTTCCCAGGTCCAGCGGAAAGTAGAGACCGAAGTTCAACCCCAGCGATGGGTGCGAAAGGAACGTTTCTTGGCCTGTATAAGTTCCAATGAAATAAAAGCAAAAAACGTCATCCGAAAGACTGCGCGATTGGCGGGATATTACAATAGCAGCTGGTTTTTGCTATATGTACAGTTACCAAAAGAGCGTGGAGATCGGATTGCGTTGAACAAGCAACGGCACCTGATCAATAATTTTAAATTGGCAACAGAACTTGGTGGAGAAATTATCAAAGTAGAAAGCCGGAGCGTAGCCAAGGAGATCATCGTCCTGTGTGAAACCCGCAAGATTACTACAGTTTGTATCGGAAAACCACGGCTATCCCTTTTGAGGATTTTACTAGCTAAAGACATTTTTAGCAAACTTTTGGCACAGCTGTCTACGGAAGACGTTGATCTGATAATATTGTCTTAATGATAAAGACGAATTGTGAATAAGATGAAAATAAAAACGAAACTTACTTTTGGTGTGGGATCACTTTTTCTCATGATCTTCTTGCTTGCTGCTTTGAGTGGCTGGTATGTGAACCGATTAAAAAAAGATACCGCAAATATACTGACAGCGAATTACAATACGCTGCTGTATGCCAAGAACATGCTATTGGCCTTGGAGGAAATCCCTGTTGAAAAAGCTGCTTTTACCAGCTTCGAAGTCAATCTGGATAAACAACGGAAAAATGTGACCGAAGTGGGGGAACAGCAAACGACGAATGCAATAGCGAAGCATTTTTTACAACTGAAAGAAAAACCTTTAGATGGTACTGTTGTCTCCTCTATCAGAAAGGATATTGCATTGTTAATGGAGCAAAATATGACTGCAATTTCAAGGAAGAGTATTGTCGCGGATCACACTGCTGAGCATGCAATTTTGGTCATTTCATTTGCCGGTGCACTCTGTTTTATTATAGCTTTTATTTTGTTGATTAATCTGCCATCCAATATAGCCGATCCTATTGCAAGATTAACGGCTAGCATCCGGCAAATAGCGGGACAGAATTATAAGGAACGGATTGAGCTGCAGAGCGGTGGCGAATTTGCCGAACTCGTTACCTCATTTAATTCGATGGCAGAGAAGCTTGAAGAATACGCTGAAAGTAAACTTGAAAAAATTTTAAAGGAAAAAAAACGAATCGAATCTCTCGTAGACCATATGCGTGATCCTGTTATTGGTTTCGACGAAGACCGGAGGGTTATTTTCGTCAACGAAGAGGCTCTTCGCATCACAAACCTGCATAAGCATCAACTTCTTGGAAGATCTGCTTCAGCGGTTTCAGAAGAAAATGATCTTGCCAAGGATATTTTTAAAGATCTCTTTCTTCCTGTGGCAAATCGGGAAAAGAATGCCATTAAAATATATGCAGATGACAGGGAAAGCTATTTTGAAAAAGATGTTATCGATATCAATGTTCTGCCGACAGGCGAACTTGAACCGAAGTTGATCGGTCAAGTGGTTATACTAAAGAATATCACCCCATTCAAGGAACTCGATCTTGCAAAAACGAACTTTATCGGTACCGTATCCCATGAGTTCAAGACGCCTATTGCAGCGATTCAGATGGGAGTTCAATTGTTGGAAAATGAACAGATAGGTCCCCTAAATACCGAACAGCTCACGTTGTTAAATGGAATAAAAGATGATTCTAACCGCTTGCTTCAAATAACGGGTGAACTGTTAAATATGACGCAGGTTGAAAGCGGTTCTATTCAGATTAATTTACATGCTACAGAGATACATCCTATTATTGATTATGCCGTCATGGCTAACCAATTTGCCGCCAACCAAAAAAATATTCATTTTGCTATTGAGGTAGCACCTACTGCGAAGAGCGTATTTGCTGACAATGAAAAAACTGCGTGGGTATTGACAAATTTTCTTTCCAATGCGGTACGATATTCCTACGAGGATTCCACCATCCGTATAACCGTTGAAAATATAGGGCTTAAAACCAGATTTACTGTAAAAGACAATGGACAAGGAATAGAAGCTAAATATTTGGAGAAAATTTTTGCACGTTACTTCCGTGTACCAGGCTCCAAGAAGGGAGGGACCGGTCTTGGTCTAAGCATCAGTAAAGAATTTATCGAAGCACAAGGTGGGGAAATTGGCGTTGAAAGCGATTATGGTGCTGGAAGTTCTTTTTATTTTTCATTACGTAGTGCGGCTTCAAATGAAATATAGTGTCTCTGATGGTCACTTATTTTTCAAGCATGAAGCCGAGGTTAGTTGAAATTATGAGCGGTGTTAAACCCCACTCATAATTTCCTAAAGATTAATGGTTGACTAAAGCCATGGCTCCCTCGCTGTATCGTGCTCCGATATTCGGGTACTTATTGAGTATTTCATCAATATTTTTTAGATCAGAATCGGATAACTGGACTTCGAGAGCACCTGCATTTTCTGCTAGGTACTTTCTTTTTTTAGTTCCTGGAATAGGGATGATATCATTTCCCTGTGCTAATACCCAAGCTAAAGCGAGCTGAATGGGACTACAGTTTTTATCTTTTGCCAATAAGGAGAAGTCGGCGACCAATTGCGCATTATTCAATGCATGTTCGCCTTGATTACGCGGCAAAGTTCTCCTGAAATCGTCCGCAGCAAGGCTTTCTAAATTCAGGGAATTTGAAAATAATCCACGTGCCAGGGGAGCATATGGGATCAAACTAATGCCCAGTTCGCGTGTCGTTTGTAGGATTTCTTTTTCTACATCCCGTGTAAGGAGCGAATACTCACTCTGCAATGCCGTGATGGGATGCACAGCATTTGCTTTCCTGATGGACGCTGGTGAAGCTTCACTTAAACCAAGATATCTTACTTTTCCTTCTTTAACCAATTCGGCCATTGCGCCTACGGTTTCTTCAATAGGTATATTGGGATCTACGCGATGTGCATAATAGAGATCTATCGTATCGATACCAAGACGTTTCAAACTTTTTTCCACCGCTACTTTTATCCATTCAGGCGAGCCATCAAAATAAGTACTTGCAGTACCACTTGGTCCTGCTATTTCATCTTTAAAACGAAATCCGAATTTGGTTGCAATAAAGACTTTGTCGCGGTTGGGAACGAGTACTTTTGAAATAAGCTCTTCATTGGCTCCGTTACCGTACATATCTGCAGTATCCCAAAAATTGATACCGAGGTCCAATGCCTTTTCCAAAGTAGCAATGCTCTCTTGTTCGTCAGTAGGGCCATAAGCAAAGCTCATACCCATACAACCTAGTCCAATAGCAGAGAGTTTTTCATTTGTTGTTCCAAGATTTCTATATTTCATAATGATTACATTTTGTTCAATACAAATGTAGGCATGGACCAAATGAAGACAGTTAAGACAATCAAACAGATTATTATACAATTCAAACAGTACTGCTTCGGACCTGGTTTGGAGACATTCCAGTTTGTTTTTTGAAGAAATTGGTGAAATAGGATGGATACTCAAATCCCAGGCTGTAGGCAATATCTGATATATCCAATTCGTGTGCAATAATAAAGCTCTGGCCTCCTGAGCCACACGATTAGCAATATGCATACTGGTCGTTTTGCCGGTTGTTTCTTTTACCGATCTGTTAAGGTGATTGATATGGACTGAGAGTGCATGTGCGTAATCGGCAGGGCTTTTTAACTGCAGGCTGAACTGAAGAGTATTGATAGGAAATTGTCGTTCCAGCAGCTCAAGAAATAGTCCTGATACCCGCGTTGAGGCATTGGTATAAGATCCAAAACTTTCCGCGGGGCTTGACTTCATCGTTTCATGAACCAGAAGATGCAAGTAGCTGCGTAACATATCATCTTTATGGATATAGTTTGAGTTCATTTCATTCATCATTTTCTGGAAGATAACTGAAATTTCTGCTAACTGCGCTTTGTCGGGAAAATAAATCGGGTTGCTGCCTATCTTGAAAAGCGGAGAATCCTTTAAACTTTCAATCCGTTCACTATGTTGGATAAATTCTTCAGTAAATACGCAATACCAACCTGCCTGCTCAGTCGATTCAGGCTCCCAAGCATAGGGGACGACCGGATTAGCAAATAACATGGCTGGCCGATCGATTTGTATCCATTTATCGGCGTAATATAGTTTTCCCCTTCCTATAATAAGGGAGGTTTTATAAAAATCACGACGATTATAAGGAGATACAACGGTGCAGGTTTCTCTGCTAAAAACATTGAAATGACCAACTCCTGTGTTATTCAGTGGCCTATCTGGAAGAGATAATCCGGGTTGTCTTTTGTAAAAATCTGTTACACTTTCGGCTGATTTCATACCACTAAAATAAAAAAATAGAAGCAATCCTGCGTCATCAACACATCAGTTTCTCCAAACGAAGGCCCGAGATTTAGTATCACAATGCTAATTTATTCGAATGGTTATGATTTAGTTGCTATTTTTGAAGACATTCAAAACCGATTTTCTGACGAATATAATTTTACAGCTTGCGACCATGATCAAAATTTACCATAATATAAATTGTAGCAAGAGCTGCAATGTACTGGAACTGTTAAAACAGCAAAGCGCTGAATTTGAAATACAGGAATACCTAAATGACGTTCCGACGAAGGGGCAATTGGTCGAGTTATTGCGGCAGCTCGGGCTAACACCCCAGGAACTCATCAGAAGAGGAGAACCGGTATTTCAAGAGAAATTCCAAAACCTCAAACTAACGGATGAGCAATGGATCGATGTGCTGCTGGCATATCCTATTTTGATCGAACGCCCGATAGTTGTAAGGGATGGCGTTGCAGTAATTGGCCGACCAATCGAAAAGGTTGTAGAGCTCATTGGGGTTAAATCATAAGGTTGGCTTGATTGGTGTATGTCGTTGTGTATGAAATAATTTGTTCATGATCTTCTTGAAACATAGAAATTTTGGTGCTTCCTTTTTTTATGAAATAGATCTTCGAATCTGTTGAACCATTCCCTTTAATATATTCATTTCTCTTTGAAGCAAATTTCCTTTTTAAAAACTTACGGTGCTATGAGGTCTACGAGCTTAAACATACAAATTGTATTGCTAGAGGTCTTCGAAATTAACGATTGTATTGTTTTTTTCAAATATTGATTATTGAGCTACAAATATCGTCGAGTTTTGACCTAATATGGATTTCGGATTTACGGGTTGAATTATTATGTGCAGATTTATGATAATAATTGAAAATGTGACCTATGTTGTCACGATTTTACAGATTTAAATGTGGTATTAAAATATTTTAGTTTGAAAAGAGCACTATTTATCCTTCTCCTTTTGGCGATTTCATTTTTAATCGCGGCGTTTTTTATCAAAGTCAATAAACGAGAAACCTTGTTGTATAAGATACAGCAATGGGTTACTTATGACAAGGCCGATTGGGACAATTATGAAAATAACAAGCGACTTCTTGGTTCGGCAGCAGCCCAAGCCACAACGACCGAAGTGGTTGCCGTGGCAGATGACCTATATCCAGTCGATACAAATTATGTTGCTCCAGAATTCAGGGCTTCGGAAATCGAAAAAATTAAAAAAGCAGATTTTGGAAAATTAACTGTAGCAAAGTTAGGTCCAGATCATGAGGATGCGCAAATCGCATTAATTCATTTTACAGATCGTAAATTGACAGACGTGATTATCAATCAAAAAATTAATATTAAAGTTGGGACCTGTTTTGAAAATCCGAAAAAAGATGGTCATTATCGCTGTGTAAGCTGTATGATTTTACTTTATAATCGAGCAAAGAAGGATTGGGTTGAGGCTCCAAATGGTGAAAATTTTATGAAAAATGCCTATGATTTTTACCAGGCTTCCGAAGGGGATATTTGGCAGGCGCGGGAGTTGTCCATGCGAATTCCCTATGATTATGCTTTAGTAGCAACATATAGCAAATAATATTTCATAGTGAAGTAATTAATATGAAAAGCATGATGTTTAAATTTTTTAGAGAACTATTGAATGCGGCGAGAGAAGGTGTCACTGAGGCAAAAGAGGAATTGACGCTACAAGCTGAACAAGAAAGAAAAGAGGGTGAAGGGGGGCTAGTAACGGACGGAAATATACTTCGGGATATCCCCTATGAAGAGCAGTTCGGCAATGCTCTTGGCGCCGCATTTAGGGTCATTGTTTTTGGGGATTGGTTTACTGTTTTCGGAAGTACTGGAGATGACGGAAATTATCCGATTCACTTATATCAATTTGGAAATTATCCCAAAATTGATCAATACCGAGATGATTTTATCAAATTGTTAAAAAGGGATTTTGCGATAACGGATATGGAAAGTTGTCTCGAGGTTTTGACCGGATATTTTACATTACTTGGAATAGACAGGACAGGAACCGCATTGGAAGGAAAATCCGGTCACATTGGTACAGCTAGATGGGATATTTCAAAACCGGGAGTAAATGCATTTGCTGTAGCTGTGACAAGTTATATTGTGACATCCGCAACTGACGTTGGATACCTCTCAAAACCCATAGCTTTAACCATTTTAAAAAATCTATCGTTATATGCGAAAAAGCATTTTAGCGATTGGTTACTATTTGCTGACCATTTTCTAGAAGGAGAAAATCAGGTTGGTCTAAATAGCAAAATTGGAAAATCTTACTTGAAACGGTACATCGGATATTTGAAGGAAAAGAAAGGTAGCCCCTGGAATAATGTGGAATGGCGGCTTGGAAATCAGTCTGGAATACTTTTACATGTGGCTTGGCGGTTCCAACGTAAGTGTTATCGTAGTATTGAAGAATTTGAAAATGAAGTTAATCTGTATCAAAAAGACACGTTAGAAAATAGGAATCGATGGAGTCCAAATCAAATTGTTGTTGAACAATCTGAAATTGAAGTTTGCTACCTCGTTTGGATCAGAAGCATGGAGGATCTGAAAGAAAATGAATATCTGTTGGACGATGAAGCAGACGCCTTTTGTGAGGATAATGCAGATAATGGATATTATCAGGTTGAATTGTGTGCCAGATTGAAATCGCCAAATGGTCGACATTTTACGGCTTTGGATTTGCTCTATCAACTGGAAAAACAGGTCTCCGAGAAAGAGTTGGGTGACCATATCCTTTTCGAAGGATTGGATGCAATCGAGAAAGATGAAGAGGGAATTCCTATGTTCTATCTGAGCTGTGGAAAAGTATAGAAATTGAAAGGTAGCGAAAACTGTAATGTAATTGCTTTTGTTATCCTAAATAAAACGTTATGAATAAATTACCGTTATTGATAATGAATTTGTTGGCAATGTTTATTTTTGGAGCCTGTCAATCACCCCAGAGACCATCTCAACAAAATGCAAATGAATCTAAACAGAAGATACAGGAAATACCTTCAAATATTACCTTTTTTGGTGGTGGAAGGTCAAAAAAAATGAATATGGTATCAGGCAAAACAGACACGATCTTTATTTCAGTCCATCAGGCGGATTCGGTACTTATCAAACTAATAACACCCAAGGATACTGCTAATGTAAGGATTAGTCAGCTTTTTCTGCCCGATGGGTCTGCTGATGGGCCCTTTGGTCGGGAACTAACTTATAAATTTAAAGATATTGGCCAATATCATATTACTGTAAACGAGAATCGGATGATAGGGAATCATTATTCGGGCCCATATGAAGTGCAAATTGTGCCGATAGTGCAATAAAAGATAGCTCTTCTAAGCGAATTTTGTTCAGTTAGAGCAGCTATCTTTTTATTCAGCGATTGATTGTCTTATCCAATATGACTGATGCTAAATCTTCTCTTCAGATTACTCAACGTCTCCCTTATATTTGATCGTATTATTCTCGTAAAGCGCTGATTTTTTAGCATCATATTTATAGCTATCCTTCTGGTAAACGTTATTTTCAACCTTATCCAAGATAATGGTATTTTTATTATCAGGTAAGAATAATTCAAGTTTTGATTGATCATCGCTAACAACAACAAAAGCACTAATGACGGCTTCGCCTTCTTTTTTCTCTGTCGGATTTAGGCGTAGGCCGACGTTAAAAACTTGGATACATCCTTGCTTGATCTCGCTCCAGGTCTGTCCCGCAGCGACTAGACAGCCATGCTCATCCTTGCTGCCACCAATCGATGGTGTTGCCTCTTTCTTGCTTTGATCAGCTACTTTCTCAGATTGGTTGTGCTTGGGAGCATTGTTACATGCTGCCAAAGTAACAAGAGTCATCACTATAAATGCTAATTTTTTCATTTGAATCGGTTTTTATATGTTCACGATTTGCATGCAATAAATATACCATAGTCTTTTGCGGTGTCTTTCCCAATCATATTATGGTCGGCTTTCATCCCTGTAAATAGGTCGTGGGCGAAGTTTCTCTGTCTAGTGAAAAATATCATTGGTCTGGCGTTAATTATTGTCATAGGACAAGTAGAGTTATTTTATAGTTTATTAACATTGTTGTGTAATTCAATCAGGTCTGTTATCTCGATGCTTTGAAAGACATGATTTTAAACCAATGTTGATATATAAAAATATTCTTATCTAAACATCACATGAAACACAAGGATCAGCCTGTAAAAAAGTTAGTCTCGGTTATTTTAGTTGAAAAGCAGCTCACCGATGTCTGGACATATTGGAACGATTCCGATGCAATTATGCAATGGAATATCCCATTTGACGACTGGCACTGTCCAGCCGTTAGTATCGATTTTAGAGAAGGTGGAATGTTTAATTTTAGAATGGAACAAATAGCTAGTCGGGAAGGGTTTGATTATATGGGTGTATTCGATGAGATTATTGCGATGGAGTATATTGAAAGCACCAGTGGCGGCAGAAAGTGCATTGTTGAGTTTCAGGCGATTGATCACAATACGATTATCAGGGAAACATTCGAACCTGATGCGTTTACTCCGTTGGAACTTCAGCAGTCTTTTACCGATGGAGTCTTGTTAAATTTTAAAAAATTTATGGAAAACAAAACATATGAGTAGCGTGTTGCTACAAACAGATACTTTAGATGATAAATTATGCGCAAGTTAGAATCAAAAAGCGGCTATGCACCGGTTAATGGAATAAAACTTTATTACGAAATATTTGGTACTGGAAAGCCTTTGGTATTGATTCATGGTGGTGGCTCTTCTGGTTTTTCCGATTTTGAGGAGACTGTAAAAAGGTTGTACGACCGATACCAATTGATTTTAATAGATCTGCAAAATCATGGCAGATCCGAGCATAGGACATCCGCTGAAAGCTTTGAGCAAGATGCTAAAGATATTTTAGCCATTCTGGATTTTCTTTCTGTTGAAAAAGCCTCATTTTTCGGCTTTAGCAATGGTGCGACAACAGTTTTGAAATTTGCGACGATGTACCCCCATAAGGTTGAAAAACTAGTTGCGGCATCAGGAAATACGAAAAGAGAGGGACTTTTGGATGGCTTTTTTGAAAGCATGGAAGTTTCAACTATTCAGGACATGCCGCCGTTTCTCAAAGAGAATTTTATGAAGCTGAATCCGGATCCAGAGAAATTTAGAAATATGTATGAAAAAGACAGCCAACGGATGATAAACTTTGAAGATTTTGACATAGAATCTTTAAAAGGTTTGACCTGCCCAGTATTTCTCATAGGAGGGGATCAAGATGTTGTAAAGGCGACCCATTTAGCCGATATGCAGCGGCAGATTCCTCATGCAAGGCTGCTTATTTTACCAGCTAATCATGGAAATTATATGATGGCCGATTTTAATGGTGAAGTCAATACCAAACTGATTGATTTTACAATGCAACAAATACAGCAATTTTTGGAATCTAAATAATGCTTGTCAATCGAACGAAAAAGCACTAAAAAGCTTATCGGTAATTGCGCATATTGCGTTCCATTTTACGTATACGCTGTTCATTTTTTCCATCAACACGGGATGCGACGGCCCATATGGCCGCGGGTATCCAACCCAGTATAGTTATCTGAAGAATCAAACAAAGAAGGCCACTAAAAATCTTACCACGTAAAAAAAATGATAGCCAAGGAAGTAGGACTGCTATTAATATCATAACTAATCGGTTTATTATAATTATGCACTAAAATACAAAATTAAAGCATTCGCTGATAAAA
>JALAGS010000015.1 GCA_022712315.1 Sphingobacterium sp.
ATCCTATAGATATTTGAATCACAAAACAACAACAAATTAAAACTAAAACAAGAAAATTATGGAACCGCTAAAAAACATGATTGAAGAAAAAAAAGCTGAAAGAGATTCAAACAAAAGAAATCCATTTAAACCAACAGGCGCATTTATTGGTGCTTCATGGACAGCATTATTGGTTGGAACCGTTGGCTATTGCATAGGCTTATGGAATGCAACAATGGCATTGAACGAAAAAGGGTATTATTTTACAATTTTACTGTTTGCCCTGTTTGCTGTTATCTCTGTTCAAAAAAGTGTCAGAGATAAAGCGGAAGGGCTCGCTGTTACCGAATTGTATTATGGTCTGAGTTGGTTTGCAACAATTGCTGCCGTTGTTCTGTTGACTGTAGGCCTCTGGAATGCAGAACTGCTTTTAAGTGAGAAAGGATTCTATGCGATGTCCTTCTCATTGAGTATATTTTCTGCAATCGCAGTGCAAAAGAACACACGTGACGCAAAACTTATCGATGACAATGAAATAAAACTTTAGCGGGTGCCGATCCTACGGCCTCTGCAATGCAAGCCGCAGGATCTTTCAATCCCCTTTTGGACGAAAAAAAGGAAGAGCTTGTGATTTTAGCTTTTCCTTTTTTTAGCTTGGTGGGTTGTAGGCTAATGGTCTAGGCCGATCAATCGGAAGGTAAACAAAAAATGTACTTCCACTTCCAAAAACACTTCGTACATCGATTTCTCCACCCATACTTTCGATAAACTCCTTGCTTATGCTCAGACCCAAACCCGTTCCTTCTTTTGTACTCCCTGGGACACGGAAATAGCGATCAAAAATTTTCGTTAAATATTGCGCTGGAATACCTTGACCATGATCTTCAACAAGTAAAAGTACCCTTGTCCCCATTCTTTTGGCGGAAATACCGATCACTCCCCCCTCATCGGAATACCGAATTGCATTGGACAATAAATTCGTCAACACCCATGCGGCTTTTTCCGTGTCGATAAAAACCAGCGGCAAATCCTTTTCCAATTCCACGTCGATCCGAATTTGTTTTTGCTCTACCATCGACCGATTGGCCAAAAGTGCATAATCTACAATCGGTCCGATAAATGCTGGTGTCAGCTTCATCTGAATCGCACCGCTCTCCACTTGTGCAATATCCAAAAGTTCTCCCGTAATCTTCAGGAGCCGCGCTGTATCATCAGCTATCCCTTCCAGCAGATCTTTTTGTTCCGCATTTAAATCTCCTACCCGCTTATTTTCTAACAATTGGATGCCCATTCGTATGGAAGCGATAGGCGTTTTCAATTCATGGGAGACCGTTCCAATAAAATTTGTTTTTGCTACATCACGCTCCTTAAAACTGGTTACATTCTTCAGCAAAATAAATTGTCCAATAAATTGAGGACTCTCCTCTCCTGTTGGAACAACATTGATATCAATGACCTCTAACTCAAAATAGTTTTCCTTTTCAAAAGCAAATACCTGAACCAAACCCAGATGACCGGATTCTTGATGCAAGGAGCTAATTTTGTTGAGAAGGTTTCTAATCAAATCATTAAAAGATGCAATTTCCTCCAAATTCTTTCCCTCAAACTCAGCAAATTTTAACCCCGAAATTAAACAAGCAGGTTCATTTGCAAAAAGCACTCTTTTTTTCTCATCCACCCCTATAACAGCATCATGCATATTATCGATAAGTGCTTCAATTCTCTTTTTATGCTGTAAAATCTTTCCTAATTTACTTTCTGTATATTCCTCGAGCTTTTGAGCCATTGTGTTGAACGATTTTGCCACCGCACCAAATTCATCCTCTCGCTTAAAATGAAGTCTCATTTTATAGTTCCCAGCAGCAATCTGTTTAATACTATCGGTTAATTGTACAATTGGACCAGCAATAGCTAGGGGGAGATTAACCAACAACACAAACGCAATCATAAAACAGATCGCACCTACAACGGAGATCGCCAGAATAGCTTTTTCTGCTGTTGTATTGGCGATATTGTTTTTGTATTCAATCGCCTGCATATTAAGATACATCAGCTGGAATATATCTTTACGTAAATCGGCCACTACTGTGGCATTTTTCATTTCTCTTTTTAAACTCAAAAAGTGACGATTCACACGTTCAGTTACAGCCCGTTCACCACGCTCAGTCACATTGCGCTTTTGGAGCATTAAATTATGTTCAAATAGCTGAACACTCTTCCCGTTTGTACGAAAATCTTCCAAAGCCGACAGCATATTTCTGGAGTAATGCAACGTGTTATAGTTGTCGACTAAAATATTGTTTGTATCTTTTTTTAGCCGGTAAACGTAATAACCACTCACTATCGCTAACAGCAAGATCATGAAAAATAAAAAACCTACCCCAAATGTCAGCTTAGCTCTAAGTTTCATTGGATTTTATATTCTTCAATTTTTCGATACAAGGTAGCTATACCGATTTCTAACAATCGAGCAGCCTCAGCTTTATTTCCATTCGTATGTTTCAATACACGTTGTATATGCAGCCTTTCTATGTTGGCCATCGAAAAGTTTGATAAGCCACCCGCCCCTTCTCTATAATCACGTTCTCCGAAAGGAAGGCTCTGAACATCCAGCACGCCGTCCTCACTTAAAATTACACTGCGTTCAATCACATTTTTCAGTTCACGGATATTTCCCCGCCATACATTGTGTTCCAATGCCTGCACAAATGCAGGGCTCATCTGCAAAGGTTTCAAATTGGATTTTAGCGCAAAAATATCGGCATAATATTGCGCCAGCGGCATAATATCTTGTACCCGCTCCCGTAACGGCGGAAGTTCAATCGTAAAAACAGATAATCTGTAAAAAAGATCACTCCTAAAATGATCTGAAGCAATTTCAGTTTCGAGATTTCTGTTGGTAGCAGCTATGATACGTACATCCACTTTCGTGGGTTTGGAATCGCCTACTTTCAAAAACTCTCCCGTTTCCAAAACACGAAGAATTTTAGCTTGAAGCTCCAAAGCCATCTCCCCGATCTCATCCAGAAAAACAGTACCTAAATGTGCTTCTTCAAACAAGCCGCGCTGATCTTTCGTCGCTCCGGTAAAAGCACCGGATTTATGACCAAACAATTCATTTTCCAGCAGATCTTTTGTAAATGCAGCGCAGTTAATAGCCACAAAATTACGGTCTCTCCTGGAACTAGCCTGATGGATTGCCTGCGCAAAAACCTCTTTACCGGTACCAGTTTCTCCAGTTAGTAGAACCGTTGTATTGGTAACAGCAACTTTTTGAGCCATTCCAATGGCCGCTTGAATCGCTTTAGATTTTCCAATAACCTTATCGAAAGAAAGTCTATCCCCTAATCGCTTTTCTAACTGCTGTACCCTTCGGGCCAATGCAACCTTTTCGCAAGCTTTATAAAGCAATGGTATAATGCGATTGTTGTCATCCCCCTTCGTAATGTATTCAAAAGCGCCGTTTTTTATTGCCTTTACCCCATCAGGAATATTCCCGTAAGCCGTCAATAAAATAACCTCTACAATTGGATACCGCTCTTTAATCAATTTAGCAGTTTCAACCCCATTACCGTCAGGCAGCTTAACATCACAAAGAACAACATCAACATCAGTGACTTCAAGCTTTTTTAACCCGGATTTAATATCCCCTGCCTCTATCACATCAAAACCTTCCAAGATAATGATTTTTGACAGCAATTTCCGAAGTTTCTCTTCGTCGTCTATAAGGAGAACTCTATTCACAATATTCGTTTTTTCAAAATTACAATTTGTCTTAAGCAAATAGTAGAAAAATAAACAATTTGACTATTTCTCAAAAATTTTCCCGACATCAAAATAAAAACCTATATTTGTAGCTCTACAACAAAATTAAAACTGCATGTAAGATTAAAATTCTTTAGAACGAAATAAATACCATCCATTGGCAGTACCTTCCCAATTGGTCTTTTTCTAACATTTAAAGAATTTCAACATGCTTTCATTACAACAGCTTTCTTATATACATCCGAATAAAGATTTATTGTTTGAGAATATAAATCTTCATATAAACGCGCAAGAGAAAATTGCGTTGATCGGCCATAATGGCGTTGGCAAATCAACTTTATTGCGATTAATCGCCCGCGAACTATCCCCAGCGGATGGCAGCATCCTTGTCAATGCCAGTACGTACTATGTTCCACAAGTTGTCGGACAATTTGAGGACAAGACCGTTGCCGAAGCTCTCGGAATCGACAAAAAATTAGATGCACTTCATGCCATATTAGCGGGTGATGCATCGGAAGAAAATTTCAATAACCTTCAAGATGACTGGACTCTGGAGGAACGATGCAAAGAAGCTTTCGAACAATGGAACCTGCCCGACATCGCATTGACACAAAAAATGTCTTCTCTTAGTGGTGGACAAAAAACGAAAATCTTATTGGCCGGAATCCAAATTCATCGATCCGAGTTCATTCTGCTCGATGAACCCAGCAACCATTTGGATATGGATAGCAAAAAGCTCTTATACAACTGGATCCAATCTACCAAAAACACACTGATCATTGTAAGCCATGATAGAACCCTGCTTAATCTATTGGACGATATGGCCGAAATGACACCCCTGGGAATTAAGCGATACGGAGGCGATTACAGCTTTTATGAGGCTCAAAAAGATGGCGAACGCCATGCTCTGCAACAGGATATCCATCACAAGGAAAAAGCGATCAAAATCGCGAAGGAGAAAGAAAGAGAGACAATCGAACGTCAAAATAGATTAAATAACCGTGGTCAAAAAAAGCAGGAAAAAGCTGGTGTAGCGCGTATCATGATGAATACGCTACGCAATAATGCCGAAAAGAGCACCGCCAAAATAAAGAGTGTACATCAGGATAAAATTGGAGATATCAGATCCGATCTACAGGAACTCCGAGGCTCGCAATCGGCATTGGATGAAATTAAAATAGATCTAGGAAACAGCACTTTTCCGACAGGAAAAAGTATGGTCAAAGCAGAAAACATCAATTTCAGCTATGGCTCACAGCAGCTTTGGACAGATCATGTTGACTTTCAGTTATTCAGCGGAGACCGCATCGCACTACAGGGTCAGAATGGGTCTGGTAAAACGACATTGGTCAAACTCCTACTTAACCAACTGACACCTGAGCAAGGAAAAATTGAGCGTCAATCATTCGACGCGATCTATTTAGATCAGACATATTCCATTATATCGCCTCATTTGAGCATCTACGAACAAGCTCAGCAATTCAACACTAATGCGCTGCCTGAACATGAGATCAAAATCAGGCTCAATCGTTTTTTATTTGTAAAGGACGACTGGGATAAACCATGTGCGCTACTTAGCGGCGGCGAAAAAATGCGCCTGATCCTATGCTGCCTCACTATTCAGCAACAGTCACCGGATTTAATTGTCCTGGATGAACCAACAAACAATCTGGATCTTCAAAATATCCGCATACTAACCAGAGCGATTCAGCTTTATAAGGGCACAATTCTCGTCATTTCCCATGATGAAGTTTTTCTGAAAGAAATTCATGTAAATAAAGTTATCACACTCTAAAGAGCTGCACATACATATTCCTTCTATTTTACTACTACAAAATAGAAGGAATATTTACGATTCACCACCACATGTTTCAATAAAACACCATATTTTTTGTAACAATCCCATCTTCTTTATTTAAAATCTGCTAAATCGATAAATTAATTTAAAAAAAATGAATTTTTATCGATATATTCACGATGATTTTAAACATGAAACAATAACCATTAAATTAATTGAACCTTCTCATTTACATATTATGCCTCATAGCAAATGTATCTTACAGGCCGCTCAATTAATTACTTCATTTAATTATGTCAGATTATCAAATTAAAGAAAATCCCGAATTATTTGATGCCATAGTCGTTGGTTCCGGCGCAGGTGGTGGTATGGCAGGTTATATACTTGCACATGCGGGGCTTAAAGTATTGATGCTGGAAGCAGGTCCTTTTTATGACCCAGCAAAAGATTCGTTACAACTGCGTTGGCCTTGGGAATCTCCAAGAAGGGGAGCAGGCACAACAAGACCATTTGGGGATTTCGACGCTGCCTTTGGTGGCTGGCAAATCGAAGGTGAACCCTACAGCAAAGTAGCAGGAACTGAATTTGAGTGGTTTAGAGCCCGAATGCTTGGTGGAAGAACCAACCACTGGGGGCGTATTTCATTACGTATGGGACCCGACGATTTCAAACCAAAGGATGGAGTTACAGAGGAATGGCCTATTACTTATGAAGAGGTCAAGCCATTTTACGACCGTGTCGATCGAATGATCGGTATATATGGCACTGTGGAAGGTATTCATAATGAACCCGACGGGATTTTCATGAAACCACCTAAGCCACGCCTGAACGAACTATACATTGCAAAAGGAGCTAAAAAAGCGGGGGTTCCAGTAATTCCGGGAAGGGGGGCTGTACTGACTGAAGTATCGAAAGACATCAAGGATCGGGGAGCCTGTTTCTATTGTGGTCAATGTGGTCGTGCATGTAAAGTATATGGAGACTTTTCATCCTCTTCATGTCTTGTTATTCCAGCAATGAAAACGGGCAATTTAAAAGTGATAGACAATGCCATGGTGAGAGAGGTGATTACGAATGACGAAGGACTCGCTGTTGGTGTTTCCTATGTAAACACCAAGGATCTACAGGAATATACAGTAAAGGGAAAAACCGTTATTTTAGGGGCCAGTGCTTGTGAAAGTGCGCGTATCATGTTAAATTCCAAATCAAAATCCCATCCTGGTGGCGTTGGTAATAGCAGCGGTTTGGTTGGAAAATATCTTCACGATTCTACGGGCGCCAGCTTATCAGGTTTTTTACCGCAGCTCCTCGACCGCAAACGGTACAATGAAGATGGTGTCGGAAGTGTACATATTTATTCGCCATGGTGGGAAGATAACTCTAAATTGAACTTTCCTAGAGGTTACCACATCGAATACGGTGGCGGCTTGCATATGCCCTCTTATGGATTTTTGAACTGGGTACCTAAAGTAAATGATATCGCGAAAACTTCTGATGGAAAAACAAAAGCCAAAGGCGGTTATGGTACCGCGTTAAAAGAAGATTTCCGTAGCTATTATGGTGCAAATGTAGGCATGGCTGGACGGGGAACTGCCTTGGCCAGAAAAGATAATTATTGTGAAATCGACCCAGATAAAGTCGACAAATTCGGAATCCCTGTACTACGTTTTAACTACAAATGGGCAAATGAAGAAATAGCACAGGCTAAACATATGCAAGAGACATTTCAGTCTATTATGCACGAAATGGGCGCCGTAATTACGTCAAAAATTCCAGGGGCAGATACATTATATGGATTGGAAGCTCCCGGAAAAATTATTCACGAGGGCGGTACCACAAGAATGGGCAATGATCCTAAAACCTCCGTATTGAATAAATGGGGACAGGCACACGATTGTAAAAATCTTTATGTGGTAGATGCGGGACCATTTGTACAACAAGGTGACAAAAATCTGACCTGGACAATACTCGCTTTATCGATGCGAACAGCAGAATATATACTTCAAGAAAAGAAAAAATTAAACGGCTAAAGCATGAATAGAAGAGAATCTTTAAGAGCATTGGGCTTAATTGCAGCTGGATCAGGTCTTTTAACCGCAGCTTGTAATTCAAAAGAGGCTAAAAATGCAACAGTAGACAATAGCAAAAAATTACCTGGAGTTCAGGATTTTGAATACGAACGCACAGAACAGCTATACGCCGAAAAGTTTTT
Source organism: Sphingobacterium sp. (assembly GCA_022712315.1). GTDB lineage: Bacteria > Bacteroidota > Bacteroidia > Sphingobacteriales > Sphingobacteriaceae > Sphingobacterium. The sequence goes on from JALAGS010000015.1 coordinate 7,755, forward strand.
TGATGAACACGAAATGGCTACAATCACAGTTTTGGCAGATATCATTATCCCAAAGGACAGCAAATCAGGGAGTGCATCAGAAGCGGGCGTACCTGATTTTATCGAATTTATCGTAAAAGATTTGCCGGATAATAAAATTCCTATGCGGGGTGGCCTTCGCTGGCTGGACCTTCAAACCAAAAAACGTTATGGTACGGTGTTTATAAAATGTAGCGAAAAGGACCAACTTGCCTTAGTAGATGATATCGCTTACCCTGAACTAGCGAAACCAGAAATGAAACAGGGCGCAGCCTTCTTTTCGCTGATGCGCAACCTTACTTCCTCTGGATTTTATACGAGCGAAATAGGCGTAAAAGATATTGGTTATGCCGGGAATAAGCCTGGAGTCTGGAATGGTGTACCGGATGACGTGTTGAAAGAGCACGGTTTTGACCCGACTAAATTCTTTGGATAATAAAAAAATCCTTTCCGAAAACGGAAAGGATTTTTTTATTCTAAATTGAAATTTATTGTGCCGATGGGACCTCGGTAGTCTCCGGTGCTTTATCAATCAACTCCATAAATTGATCCAATTTAGGTGTAATGATAATCTGTGTCCTTCTATTACGTTGTTTACCCATGGCAGTCGTATTGTCTGCAATCGGGTTATACTCACCCCTACCACCTGCAGTTAAGCGTTTGGGATCCACACCATATTTATTCTGTAAAGCCTGTACAACAGAAGAAGCTCTCAGGGTACTCAAATCCCAGTTGTTCCGAATATTAGGTTTAGAAATCGGATCTGTATCCGTATTACCTTCAATCAACACTTCGTAATCCCGATAATCCTGGATAATTTTTGCGATCTTGCTTAATGTTTGATCTGCTCTATCATTAATTTCGTAGCTACCGGATTTGTAAAGCATATTATCCGCAAGTGAGATATAAACCACCCCTTTTAATACCTGTACATCAACTTCCTGCAACTCTTCACGACTAAGCGATCTTGTCAGATTATTTGTCAATACCAGATTCAAGGAATCGGATTTATTTTTCGTTTCTACGAGATGTTTAATGTATTTATTTGAAGCGTTAATTTCGTCAACCAGCTTAGAAATATTTATATTTCCCTGCGAATTCTGGTTAATACTATTATCTAGTGTTTTCTGCAATGCAGCATAAGCCGAGCGAAGGTCAGCATTGTTCTGTCTTTCGGAAGCTAACTGATCCTCTAAGCTCTTGATACGTGTCCGTCCTTCAGCTAACTGAAGCTGTCCGTCCTGGTACTGTTTGGTCAATTGACTGTGTTCAGTTTGCAATTTACTATAGTCTGACTGTAAACCAGCGTATTGTTTTTTGCTAACGCCACATCCGATAAAAAACAAACTGGCTGTTAATACAGACATCGGAAAAACTAAATTTTTCATGATATACTCTTTTTGTAGATGTTGAATTAATTCATATAGCAAGGTACGCAATATTCCAGCCAAAACAAGTCAACCCAATCAAATTAACAACCTTTAACGTCTATTGGGCGAGCTCTTTTAACTCAGCAGCAGTAAATATCTGCCCCCCTTTTAGGTAGGGATTCGCTCCTTTTAGATAATTATAAATAATGGATCGGGCCTCGTCATTGGGTAATTTGTACAGGTTTTTAACCAGGAAATTTTTATCTTCAATGATATTATTGTTATAACCCAAAAAAGAAGGTGCATGCACCTGCACACTCCAACGTATAAACCGGGCTTCAATATGATTGGGATTTTCCTTAATCAATTCTTCCAAATGTTTTTTGCCCTCTTTAAACTGCCCAACTTTCTTAAATGGATTACCGATATGCTTCGCTAGAAGAATTTCATAAGCGGCCAAATATACTTTCTCCGTCGTTGACTTGGCACTTTCATTCAGCACCTCCAAATTATGTTCACACACATCCTCATCTTTCACTGCGTCCGCATATTCTTTGCGAATTTTATCAATATTTACCTGTTGGCCCAATCCAACCTTTGCTAAAGTAAATAGAACGATTGTCAATACTATTCGTGTTATCATAATTATAAATCAGGCTATTTTCACAATATCATTTTCCGACTTAAATTACTAAAAAAATCGAATCCAAATGTTAAATTTCAATTATCATACCACAAAGCCACAAATTCATGTCATCATATCGCCACAGCTAGCCTTAAAAAGAAGAAAAGTCTTCCGTAAGGTATATTTTTAAAGCAATTTTACGGCATGAAACTGATGCTAGAAGCAAGCCCGGTGTGGCTAAAGGTTATTTTGTCAATTCTGTTTGGTGTAATATTAGGCTGTTTTTTAGGCGAAATAGTTTTTACGCTATTACAGCTATAGATTCTCCCAGAGAATCGATATTCCATCATTGTCATAACGATGATATACTTTTATTCACCTGGATATTTAGTCTGTCATATCGCAGTTTTGTAAGCCGATAAGTTTCATTATTCTTGCTAAAAATCAAATTATTTTTGCTATATTGGTAAAACCAAATATAAATTTATAGCAAGCTATGGAGACAAAAGCAGAGTATCAGATTTGGGACACTATTGTGAATAGTGCAAAAACTAAATTCGATTATAAGCATATTCGTGCTATGTTCAAAAAAGAAGATGATGAAATAACCGATAAGTTTCTATTCCATATTATTGCAGGATTTGCCTGTGGTGAAAATCATCAGACAATTTCAACAAATCTTTTCAATGAATTACAGAGCATTCATTTTGAATGCAATGAGGAACAGATCGACCGCTTTATCGCCGATAAACATGTAAAATTCAGTCCCGAAATCTACGCGACCTATCTTGCGTTTTCTATGCTGGAAGATGGTGAAGATGTCGATAACATCACCGAAATCATTAATAATCTTTTGCAGCTGGACAAATAATTTTCCTGAAGTATCGTTTAATTTTGGCTAAAAACTTATATTCGTGAATTATTACACCTATAGTTATGCGCCAGTTTTTAACGCTATTTTTAATATTTTCTATTTATACAAATAGTATAGCCCAAACTTTTGACTTTGGTAAAGTTTCTATTTCGGATTTTTCACGAACAGATTTGGATAGCAATTCCAACGCAATAGTTTTGAATGAGTTTGGACGAAGTTCTGTTTTTGTAGATGATTACGACAATCGCATAAAACTTCAACATGAGTACCATGTACTTATCCGGATCAATAATAAAGAAGGGTTTAAAAAAGCTAATTTTGAAATTCCCTCCTATAAGCGCGGAAGTTATATACGCGACTATTTTGACGAACTAAAGGCGGTTACCTATAATCTAGAAAATGGTAGAATCGAGAAAACGGAACTTGAAAATAAGAAGGTTTTCAAAGAAAACTACTCTGCCTATCTAGATCTAAATAAATTTACCCTTCCGAATATTAAAGAAGGATCTATTATTGAAGTATCCTATCGGACGCTAGAGCAAGATTTATTCAATTTCAAAACATGGGAATTTCAAAACGATATTCCCAAAATACAAAGCCAATATATCGCTATCATACCTGCATCTTTCACCTACAATGTTGTCTTACGCGGCCCATATAAGCTTAGCGATCAAAAAGGTGAAGCATTGAAAGAATACATTTTTCTTGATGGATTAAGAATGGATTGTTCCAAGTTGACCTATTCCATGAAGAATATTCCGGCATTTGTAGAAGAAGACTACATGACGTCTCCAACCAATTTCAAATCTGCTATCTATTATGAGCTTGAATCGATCTATTATCCGAGCACGGGTAGCAAGAAGACATTTAGCAAAACCTGGAAAGACGTCGATATAGATCTGATGAATGAAAAGGCGTTTGGTGGACAATTAAAAAAAACAGACTTATTTAAAACCAGTTTGGCAACAATCGTATCACCTACTGACACAAAATTAGAAAAGGCAAAAAAGATATATAGCTATATCAACAAACAAATAAAATGGAATAACTACTTAGGAAAATACGCCGAAACGGGTATCGAAAAAGCACTGGAAAAACGAACTGGGAATATTGGAGATATTAACTTAGCACTGGTAACCGCCTTGCTGGCGGCAGATCTGGAGGCCTATCCAATTATTCTTTCAACACGCCGAAAAGGGACTCCCAATGCCCTATTTCCAGTACTGTCTGACTTTGACTATGTCATCGCCTGCGTAGATATTGATGGGATAAAGTATAAACTTGATGCCTCCAATTCATACTTACCTTTCGGAGAACTGCCCTTACAATGCCTGAATGAACGGGGAAGAATTATTTACTCTAAAAAGAGTTCCGATTGGTATCCGCTGACCGCTGAAGAATCTTCCGATGTAAACTATGTATTGGAGGGCACATTGAATGACCAATTTAAAATCAAGGGAAAATTGACCATCAGCAGTAAAGGAAACAAGGCACTATTAAAGCGTCAGCATATCGCTAAATTCAATTCTTTAGAAGAATACTGGGAAAAACTAGACGAGGAAATGCCCAATATCACCTTAACAAAATCAAGTATCCAAAATTTGGAAGATATTGATCAGCTATTAATAGAAGAATTTGATGTCACAATGGATGTCTCCAAACAGATGGGACAAGATGTACTGGTTTTGGCGCCCAATATTATTGACAGGATTTCCTACAATCCATTTAAAGCGCAGGAAAGAACCTACCCCGTCGATATGGGTTTTAAATCCAAAACCCTGTACTCGATCAAATTGACAATTCCTGATCAATATGAAATTGTCGAAAAACCACAAAATGCTTCTTTAGCACTCCCAGAGTCAGCTGCAAAATATCGATATGTAACACAAGTCAACGGTAATCAGCTTGAAATCCTACAGAGCCTAGTGTTTAACAAACCCATATTTTCAGTCGATGAGTATTTTTCGCTCAAAGAGTTGTATTCACGTATCATTCAACAGCAAAAGCTAGACATAAAATTAACCGGTAAAAAATGAAAATCTTATTCGTCAACTTACTCCTACTGCCGATCCTCGCAATTGGGCAAGATAATTACGACGTCGCCAATATCCCGAGTGCATTAAAGAGCCGGGCAGTAGCAACTGTTCGTAATGATAAAACTGTGGTAGAAATGAAATCTCCTGAACAAGTGATCACAACCATAACTTGTGCCGTTACTGTTTATAATAAAAATGGAGATCGATATGCTTCCCTCCCGGTCTATTATAATAAGTCCAGTGAAATCAAAAATCTAAAGGGAGCGATTTATAATGAAATGGGGATATTGCAAAAGAAAATTGCAACGAAAGATTTCAAAGATATAAGCGCTGTGGACAACAGTACAATGTTTGCCGATTCACGGGTAAAATTATATGTCCCAGACTACCACAGCTATCCTTATACGGTGGAATATCAGTACGAAGTGAAACATAAACAAAATTTGATCATTCCATCTTGGACTCCTGAGGTATCGAACAATGTTTCTGTGGAAAAAAGCAGTTTTCAATTTATTGCTCCGCTTGGCACCGAATGTCGAATTGAAACAAAGAACTATAAAGGTAACATCAAAGAAGATAAAAATGAGAAAACCGAAAGCAAAACTTGGACTGTAGAACAGATTGCGGCAAGAAAGGATGAATCCTATAGCCCCAACCCCAGTCTGAAAAGAACAAATGTGCTCATTGTTCCCAAAAACTTTATTTACTATGGTAAGGAAGGAAATTTCTCTGATTGGAAAGAGTTTGGCAATTGGGTGTCGAATAGCTTGTTGAATAAAAAAGAAGATCTGACAGAAGCTTCCAAACAGAAATTTATTGCACTAACAAAAAACGCAAGTTCCGATAAAGATAAAGCGAAGATTCTATACGATTACTTACAAAAAAACACACGCTATATCAGTATTCAAATTGGGATTGGCGGTTTAGAACCATTTCCTGCTTCAGAAGTGGACCGTCTGGGCTATGGCGATTGTAAAGCACTTGCAAACTACATGCGAAGTATGCTATCCGCAGTCAACATCCCTTCCTATTATTGTATAGTCGAAGCTGGAAGACGCAAAGAAAGTTTCAACAAAACCTTTGCAAATGCCCAGGATGGAAACCACGTCATTTTATGTATTCCATTCAAAAATGATACGACCTGGCTGGAATGTACGAGCCAAAACCTTCCCTTTGGTTTTCTGAGTGATTTTACGGACGATAGAGATGTCGTTGCCTGTACCGAAAATGGCGGTGTGATCATGCATACGCCAAAATACCTTAACTCCACCAATCTTCAGCTTCGCTATGCTGACCTAAAACTTTCGGAAGACGGAAGCATCCAAGGTACCTTAAACACCAAGTTCTATGGAACCCAATATGAGAACCATATGGACGTGCTTTTAGCCAGCAATAATGATAAGAATAAGCTTCTCACGGAATACTATAATATTGACAATATCAATTTCAACCAGGTAAACTATATTGAACACAAGGAGGAAAATCCATTTATTGAAGAGAACCTGAATATTTTTGTTAAAAACTATGCGGTGAAAAATGGCAATAAACTTTTAATCCAACCTAATCTATTTAATATGCGTTCCAATATCCCTGAAAGCAAAAATAGAACAGAAGATATTTTCATTGAAAGAGGTTTTGCCGATATCGATAGCATTAGTATTGCGCTTCCAGAAAATATACTCAAAAACATAACTCCTGAGAAGAAAATCATTGAGAAACCTTTTGGAAAATATGAATTTAGGTCAGAAATAAAGGACAATAAACTATTCACCTACAGAAAATTGGAACTTTTTGAAGGCAGCTATCCGGCCGATAATTATGAAGAATTTTTCCAATTTAACAACGAGGTAAGCAGTTGTGATCGAGGACGCTTTAATCTCAGCTTTCTCTAACCGAAAGAAAATATTTACCAGAATATGAATTTATAACATCGACCAAATAAGGCAATTATTGTATATTAGCTCAATGACAGAATACGCAGCGATATTTGACATGGACGGTGTCATCAGTCACACCAACCCTTTCCATGCCGAAGCTTTTAGAGCTTTTTTTAAAAACCACAATGTACAACAGGCTACAGTAGAGGAATTTGAACAGCATATGTATGGCAAGCATAATAGTTACATCATGCAACATTTCTTTAAGCGTCCGATATCTCCTGAGGAACTGCGAACGCTTGAATTTGAAAAAGAGCAGCTCTTTAGAGTTATTTACAAGGAGCACGTGGCACCTATTAAGGGATTAATTGAGTTTCTGACTGAATTAAAAGATAAGGGTTTTAAGCTTGCTGTGGCGACATCTGCTCCCCGTGAGAACATGGACTTAATTCTAGATGAATTAAAAATACGCCATCTTTTCTCCTCTACACTAAGCAGTGAAGATGTAAAACTACATAAGCCGCATCCTGAGGTTTACCTAAAATCAGCAGAAAATCTACACATTCCGGTTGACCGCTGTATCGTTTTTGAAGATTCTTTTTCGGGCATTACAGCAGCAAAAAATGCTGAAATGAAAGTTGTTGCCGTACTTTCAACGCACAAAAAAGAAGAGTTGCCTGCAAGCAACGATTATATACATAATTATACAGAAATATCGGTTGCGAATGTAGAAGCCATTATAAAAACACAGTAGCTAAAAATTTACCTTTACCATTTCCTGGTTGTGGTTATTAATGTATAAAAAAAGAGATTTCCTGGGGAATCTCTTTTTTTATACAGCTTTATCCAATTTGGATTAAAACCTCATGACCTTGGGATTGTCCAATATGTTATGCAGTAATTAATCTCTTTTCAGGCCAAACTTTTCTATTTTACTATAGAGGTGGCTACGTTGAATATCAAGGTCATCGGCCGTTTTCGAGACGTTCCAATTATTTTTTTCCAATTTATATTTAATAAATTCCTTTTCAGCATGATCTTTATAATCTTGAAACGAATCAAAGGAGTCCATGTCTAAACCATAATTCGTAGCACCCCTTTCATGTGCTATACCATTTACCGGCTCACGCGAAGGATTAGCAAATGCCACCACATCTTTATCCGTAATAGATCTATCGCTCAAAATAATTAAACGTTCAATCATATTGCGCAATTCCCGAATGTTACCAGTCCAGGGAAGATGACTCAATTCTCTCATTGCAGCAGCAGTAATCTCTTTCACGGGTATCCCATATTCCATACAGATTTCTTCGCAAAAATTTGTTGAAAGCAGGGGAATATCATCAACACGATCTATTAAAGCTGGTACATGAATCAAGATCACCGACAGACGGTGATATAAGTCCATTCTAAAGTTACCCTCCTCAATTTCCTTCAATAGATCTTTATTGGTCGCAGCTACCACGCGGACATTGACATCAATCTCTTTGTCCCCCCCTACTCTAGTGATTTTATGTTCCTGTAGCGCCCTTAAGACTTTAGCTTGCGCGGATAGGCTCATATCTCCGATCTCATCCAGGAACAATGTTCCGCCACTAGCCTGCTCAAATTTCCCGATACGTTGCTTAATAGCGGATGTAAAAGAACCTTTTTCATGTCCAAATAATTCAGATTCAATTAATTCGGAAGGTATAGCTGCACAGTTCACTTCGATGAGAGGTCCCTGCGCACGATTCGATTTCTCATGTAACCAACGCGCCACAAGCTCTTTTCCAGAACCATTTGCTCCAGTAATCAAAACACGGGCTTCTGTCGGAGCTACACGGTCTATTGTCTCCTTGATCCGTTTGATAGCACCAGATTCCCCCAATATATCTTTTGTTTTCGAGCTGCTGACTTTGCGTTTGAGCACTTTAGTTTCTGTGACAAGAGAGCTTTTATCCAGTGCATTCCGAACCGTAATCAATAGTCTATTCAGGTCCAGCGGTTTTTCTAAAAAGTCAAAAGCACCTTTTTTCGCGGCTTCAACAGCCGTTTCAATCGTACCATGTCCAGAGATCATAATAAAGGGGATATCCGGACTGCTTTGATGCGCTTCCGCCAAAACTTCCATCCCATCCATATTATTCATCTTGATATCACAAAGAACAAGATCTATTTTTTCCTTTTTTAAAATATCTAATCCATCCCGGCCATTGTCGACATCTAAAATCGTATAATCTTCATATTCCAAGATATCACGCAACGAACTTCTGATGGCGCGCTCATCATCAATGATTAAAATTGTACTCATAAATCGAGAGTTATGCTATTTTTTCAATTATGGGAATCAATATAAGATTTTTTTGGCAATTAGCGAAAAAGAAGCAAACCTTGTAAGCCGGGTTCTGTAGACCACCGAAGTGGAATTTCTATCATTTATCTAGATTTGCCATCGCTGACAAACTCAATCAACCTACCCATTACGAATTCCAATAAATTGAAAGAAGACGAGCAGCCTTCGATTTTCGCAACCTATTTGGTCTTTCAACACACGAGGTTTACCGTAATGTATGTTACCATACAAGACCGTAAGCTCTTACCTTACGTTTTCACCCTTACTCCGAAAAGCGGTATATTTTCTGTGGCACTTTCTGTCTGCTATTTTCATAACAGCCTTCCCGTTAGGAAGCGTGTTGCTCTATGTTGCCCGGACTTTCCTCTCCTCTCAAAAAAGAGCAGCGATAGAACCAGTTTGCTTCTGCGCAAAAGTAGCTATTTTACGCGGAAAACCCCGAATTTCTTTTCAATTTCAGCCAAACGATGCAAAGACATTAAAAATCTGCGCAATTTGATTGCGTAGATCAGTTAAAGTTTTGTATTTTCAGCTTATCCAAAGAAATCAACACTATGGCTCTCAACAAACTGGCTCTTATACGGTACAAAACCATCGATCATTGCCTCCGTTTACGGCATCGCAAATGGACATTGGAAGACCTTATGGAAAAGGTTTCTGATGCACTCTACGAATTTGAAGGGATCAAAAACGGGATAAGTAAGCGAACAATACAAAGTGATCTACAGCTGATGCGTAGCAATAAGCTCGGATATAATGCTCCCATTGTTGTCCTGCATCGCAAATTCTATACGTATGAAGACCCCAGCTATAGCATCAGCAATTCACCAATTTCCATTGGAGATATGCAGAAAATGAAGGAAGCTGTTGAAGTGCTCAAGCATGTAAATGGGTTCTCCAGTTTTGATGAAATGAGCGATATTGTCGCGCGTCTTGAAAACAGCATACACAGCAAAAAAGATAATTCGCCCTCCATCATCCAACTGGAAAACAATAAGCTCCTGAAAGGCCTTTCTTTTATAAGTCCCCTTCATCAAGCGATCCGTGAAAAAACACCGTTACTCATCAGTTACCAATCGTTCAAAGCAACACAGAAACAGGATCTTATTTTTTCTCCTTACCTGCTAAAGGAATATCGCAATAGATGGTTTCTCATTGGTCACCATAAAAAAAGCGAAGGATTAATGACGCTGGCACTGGACCGGATTGACGCTATCGAAGAAATGGGCAAAAATTCATACAAGGAATACACAGGGATCGATTTCGAACGTTACTTTTCCGATACCATAGGTGTTACCAAAACCCAAAAGGACCGCGGACATCGGGTGATATTACTCATAAACGCACGAAATGCACCTTATGTAGAAACCAAACCGCTCCACTCTTCCCAACAGATTTTAGATAAAAAAGAAGATGGTTCAATCTTAATTCGTATAGATGTCGTCCTTAATTTTGAACTAGAGAGAGAAATCTTAGGATTTGGTGAATCGATTAAAGTATTATCGCCAAGAAATTTACAAACAAGAATAATACGACGTTTGGAAGCTGCCAAACAGCTGTATGCAGACAATTCTGAAAACAAGGGCCCAAGCCCAGCAAATAGTTAACATACCAACTATTGTCCAAGCGATAAATAACCAGCGTAATCAGTTGGAATAAATTCACATCAGTGGATTAGATATCCTGGGCAATGGCATAACCACTTGCCCAAGCCCACTGGAAATTATAGCCGCCAAGCCATCCGGTAATATCAACAGCCTCCCCCCCAAAATAAAGCCCCTCGACTCTTTTTGACATTAAGGTCTTAGGATGGAGTTCCCCGGTTGACACTCCGCCACGCATAACCTCCGCTTTATCATAGCCCTTATCCCCTGCAGGCTTTACTTTGAAGCGATGAATCGTATCGACAATCAACTTTGCGTCAGCCTTACTAAGGGAGGCGATTTTGGTATCCAAAACGAGAAACTTCCCAAGAGCATCGACCAATTTTCGGCTGAAATAATCGTTTAGCAGTTGTGAAACAAGTCTTTTTCCGCCATATTGTCGCTCTTGTTTAATCAGATTGTCCAAATTAAAATTAGGCAACAGATCAATGGTAATCTCCAGCCCCGGTCGCCAATAACTTGATATCTGAAGTATTGCGGGTCCACTCAATCCCCAGTGTGTAAAGAGAATATTCTCTTCAAACGACATTCCGGCAACAGATACCTTTGAGAATACCGAATTTCCAGCTAAGGAACTATACCAATCGGCGTCTTTTCCTGTTATGGTCAGCGGCACTAATGCAGGAGCTGTACCGACCACCTCCAAACCAAATTTTTTGGCTAGACGTAACCCAAAGTCTGATGCGCCAAGCTTTTGAACCGGAAGCCCTCCAGAAGCAACAATAACTTTTGGGCTATGATATTGGGATTCACCTGCTCCATTCTCTACTGTTACCACAAAACCATCGGCATTTTTCTCAACAGATTTCACCAAGGTATTTAAAGCAATATTCTGATCCGTTTCATATAAAATTTTGGAAAACACGGCAACGATATCTTTTGCTTTATTTGTTAGCGGAAACAGCTGCCCCAAGGTCTTCTCCTGCCCAACAATGCCATAGCTTTCAAAAAACACAATAGTATCCTCCACCGTCCATTGCCTGAACACGCTATGCAAAAAATCTGGATTTTCAGAAATGAAATTTGCTGGACCAGTACCGATATTGGTATAATTACATCGTCCTCCTCCGGAAATCAAGATCTTTGCACCGACTTTATCATTTCGTTCCAGAATTAAAGTCTTCTTTCCAAGCAGTCCTGCCTGTGCTGCACACATCAACCCACAGGCTCCACCTCCAATAATTATAGCATCGTATGTTCTACTCACAGCCGCGTTCTAATAAGCAATCAATGTGTTTTCAACGGAAACAACTTTTCGTTCCAACTGACTCTGATATCCCAGTTCAATGATCTGAATGACATCTCGAGCCTGTTCTGCCGATGCAATCAAATCAGCTTTCCCTAATATAGTGTCCGCCACGTTCTGATAAAAATCGGGATACGATCCTATTTCGGAAGGAATAACCTCTTCGATGTCTTTACCTTCTTCCATGATATTAAGCTTTCCATAGAGACTTGGATCCTCTTGACCCCAGTTTGGATCCTCATCTGGGAATTTACCTTCCCGTAATAAGGCTTCCTGTGGATCAACACCATATTTCACAAAATTTCCATTCATCCCGAAGATACGATAACGTGGCGTAGGTTCTTTTGCAAGCATGGAACCTTTCAGAGATACCCGCAAATTATCATAGTATAATAGGCAGTCGAAATTGTCAATCGTCTTGGCATGATCCCGTTGGATGGCCAAATCTGCAAAAACTGCATTTGGCTTTCCAAATAATTGCAGCGCCTGGTCGATAAGATGTGGCCCTAAATCATAAAATATACCAGATCCGGGCAAATTTTCCTCACGCCAAGCGTTAGGCCGCAGGTAATTGCGGAAGCGGTCAAACCGGGATTCTAAATTCACAATCCGGCCCAATCTCCCACTTTTGATCATTTTCTCCACAGTCCGATAGTCCGAGTTGAACCTTAAATTATGATAGGGTGCCAAGATTAGATTTTTCTCTTTTGCCAAAGCAATAAGTTCATCTGCCTGTTCTACACTATTGGTAAATGGCTTTTCAACAACAACATGTTTTCCTGCTTCCAGCGCACGTTTTGCAAAAGGATAATGCATTTCATTGGACGTTGCAACCACGACAAGATCAATGGTTGTATCATTAAAAATATCATCTGCAGACAAAGCAATTTCAGCCTGTGGATAGCGTTGCTTTAACAAAAGCTGCTGATCAGCTTTCCGGGCTGTCACTTTGACCAGATCTAACTCTGCAATCGAACGCATGACAGGAGCGTGAAAAACCTGACCCGATATTCCAAAACCAATAAGCCCTACTCGAATTTTCCTCATAGCATTACATTCTTTCGGGTACACGAATTCCCAATAAATTCATTCCTTTAGCAATAACCTTTGCTGCAGAGGCCGAAAGGTGCAACCTAAAGTTTTTCACATCCGGATCTTCCGCTTTCAATATCGTTTCCTCATGATAGAATTTATTGTAGAATTTCGCTACTTCATAAATATAATTTGCCAGTTGCGCAGGACTAAACTCTTGCGCAGAAGCTTCAATAGTCTCCGGGAAAGCACCTAACTGCTGAATTAAATCGCGTTCATAGGAAGAAATCGTCGCAGGCACAGATACAGCGCTGTTAAAATCAAAGTCGGCTTTACTTAAAACAGACTTAATCCGTGCATGCGTGTATTGGATAAATGGTCCTGTATGCCCCTGAAAATCGACGGACTCATTTGGATCAAACAAGAGACGTTTTTTCGGATCTACCTTCAATAGAAAATATTTAAGCGCCCCCATTCCAATCGTATCATAAAGAGCTGCTTTTGATTCTTCATCTAATCCTTCGGTCTTGCCAAGCTCTTCGGTACGTTCCTGTGCAGTTTTTAGCATTTCAGCCATCAAATCATCTGCATCAACAACAGTTCCCTCACGCGATTTCATTTTACCCGATGGCAGATCGACCATTCCATAAGACAAATGGAACAAACCGTCGGCCCAAGTTTTACCCAATTTCTTCAAGATCAAGAACAATACCTTGAAATGGTAATCCTGTTCGTTGCCCACCACATAAATAGATTCATTCATTTGGAATTCATCATACTTCAATTGAGCTGTCCCTAAATCTTGCGTAATGTAAACAGAAGTACCATCACCACGAAGCACAAGCTTCTGATCTAATCCCTCCTCGGTTAGGTCAATCCAGACCGAGTTATCGTCTTTTTTAAAGAAAACGCCGCTATCCAAGCCCTCTTGAATAATATCTTTACCTAATAAATACGTATTGGATTCATAATAATATTTATCAAAATCGACCCCTAATTGCTTATAGGTTTTTTCAAATCCAGCATATACCCAGCTGTTCATGGTTTTCCAAAGCGAAATCACTTCTTCATTACCCGCTTCCCATTGTTGCAGCATTGCTTGTGCTTCCTTCATTAAAGGCGCATTTTTCTTTGCTTCCTCTTCGGTTTGACCTTCAGCTTTTAAGTCTTCGATTTCTTTCTTGTATTCTTTATCAAAAACCACATAATATTTTCCAACAAGATGGTCTCCTTTCATGCCCGTAGATTCGGGTGTTTCACCTGCACCAAATTTCTGCCAGGCTAACATGGACTTGCAGATATGAATACCACGGTCGTTCACCAAATTTGCTTTGATAACTTCATAACCATAGGCTTTCAGAATCTCAGCGACAGAATACCCTAATAAATTATTACGAATGTGGCCTAAATGCAATGGTTTATTCGTATTTGGAGATGAGTATTCAACCATCAGTTTTTTTCCATTTGCAGGAAATACGCCAAAATCCTTCGCAGTTATCGTCTGGTTCAGCAAAGTGATCCAGTAATCATCGGAAAGAACAATATTCAAAAAGCCTTTGATCACATTGAAATCCGATATTTCAGCAATATGCTCTTGCAAATAGGCTCCAATTTCTTTTCCAGTTTGTTCCGGAGAAGATTTCGAAAAGCGCGTTACCGGAAAAGTTACGATCGTAATTTGTCCTTCAAACTCCTTTCGGGTAGCTTGTAAAGCAATTTGATTTTCTAAAATATCTGCATTGTAAAGCTCTTTTACTGCCTGTACAGTGACTTCAACAAGTCGCTTTTGAATAGAATTTGCCATTTAATGATTTTGTAATTTTTACAACTTCCTGATAGTGAATTGGAAATAAATAACATTCCTTATTTAGGTATTCACCATTAAAGTATATCTTTGCAAAAATAATAAAAAATGCAGAGCTATCAGGAATTTCTTGACTTAAGTGTTGGTTTTCCGCAAGACGGATTCGAAATCATCGACGACGAATTGTATTTCCACGATTTGAATTTAATGGAAATGATAGAAACGTACGGTACGCCGTTACGTTTTACCTATTTGCCTATCGTCAGCAAAAAAATTCAGCAAGCGAAAATCCTTTTTCAGACCGCAATTCTGAAACATAACTATCGCGGATCTTACAAATATTGTTATTGTACCAAATCATCTCATTTCAAGCACATCGTAGAAGAGGCCTTGAAAAATGATATCCACCTGGAAACTTCCTCTGCATTTGACATGCCGATGATCGATTCATTGGAAAGACAGGGAACAGTAACAAAAGACATTACAGTCATCTGTAATGGGTTCAAAACCTACCAGTATAAACAGTATATTGTGGATATGATCCATGACGGTTATACGAACATTATACCGGTACTGGACAACAAAGAAGAGTTTAACCTCTACGATGATGAAATCGAATTGGATGAGCCTTGTGCTTTAGGTATCCGCGTTGCTTCCGAAGAGCAGCCGGACTCTCAATTCTATACATCTCGTTTAGGAATCCGTCAGGAAGACGTCATTGATTTCTATAACAACAAAATCGTTGACAATCCAAACTTTAAAGTCAAGTTACTTCACTTTTTCATCAATTCAGGTATCTCAGACACCCCGTACTACTGGAATGAACTGGAGAAATATGTTACATTATATTGTAAATTCAAAAAAGTAAACCCAGACTTAGATACCCTGGATATCGGTGGCGGTATGCCGTTTAAGGATTCACTGGTACACGACTTTGACTATGAATACATGGTCAATGAAATTGTCAACCGGATCAAACAAATCTGCGCACACCACGAGGTGATGGAACCAGATATTATTACCGAATTCGGTAAATACACCGTTGCTGAAGCATCAGGTATTCTGTACAAGGTACTCGGCCGCAAACAACAGAATGACCGTGAGCGCTGGTTTATGATTGATGGTTCATTTATCACGAATTTACCGGATGTATGGGCATTAAACCAAAAATACATTCTATTGCCGATCAACAACTGGGATTCAGAATATGAACGTGTCAATTTAGGCGGTATTACTTGTGATGGCCAGGACTATTATAATCAGGAGGCACACATGAATTCAGTGTTTATGCCGAAGACACGTAAGGTACAATACCTGGGATTCTTTCATACAGGAGCCTATCAAGATGTACTAAGCGGATATGGAGGAATCCACCACTGCTTATTACCTTCGCCTAAACATGTGCTCGTACGACGCAATAGAGATGAAACATTCAACTACGAGGTATTTGGTGAAGAACAAAACTCCAAACAAGTCATGAAACTATTGGGGTATCAGTAAGCTATTCTGTCCCAAAGAAACTACTTGAATTGGCAACTGTCGGAACGTGTATGCTTGCCAAAGAAGTATTTTTAAATAACGATATAAAGGTCCCGATCTTAGAAACGGGACCTTTTTTATTTCTAGCTTACCTTACCTATTCACAATCTAGCGTAGATTAAATCTTAAAATCATTACGTAGGACAAACACGATATCTGTTAAGAGACATGAAGTAAGCGGACACAGAAATGGTAAGCCGATTCGAGTATCGAACATGACAACAGTGCTCATGCTGTTTTCGGGTTGTCTTCGTATTGTGTTCGGACCACCTTCGGCCATGGACAGTATTGCGATAGATATTGACCAGATGTTGACCACAAAATTCCTGGTCAATATCTGTGCATTATCTGTTCAACATCTGTGCATTATCTATTGATCGTTCGAAGCAGGTACGAATCTAGTTCGAAGCAGAGGTCAACTGGGGCTCTTATCTTTTGCTGCACACTCTTAGCGCAGTGAGCTCGATTCATGTATAAAAACCTATTAGATTCGAATTAGATCAACATAAAATATAGAGCAATCAGCATGTTGGTAGCTTCTCTCCTAACTTGTTCACAACGGAAAGCCCCGATTCCAGCAGGCGATTACCGTATTCGACAGGGCAGTTTATGGTATCACAAAAAAAGCCCCTAAAAGGGACTTTCAATTTAATTATGTGGTATCTTTCTACTTTAGATAGTGTAGAAATTACTGCATCAAAATATTTATTTCGCCACCCAAGCTGTAAAGAAATTAAGTACTTTTTCTTCATCATATCCTTTTCCTTTTTCTAGACTCCCACTCTCCTGCACATGCAATGTTTTTCCGTTTCTGTCTAGGACAATAAAAAATGGATAACCTAATTTATTTCCTTCGGGAGCATACTTCTGAAAAACAGCCTCATTTTTATTTTCCTTTGAGTAATTCAGGTGATAATAGAGAAAGCGAGTCTTCAACAACTTGTCTACACTTGCCGTTTTGTGGATATAATCATTAAATCTCAAACACCAAACACACCAGTTCCCCCCAGCTTGGATAATAATATTTTTCCTTTCTTTCTTTGCCTGAACTAATAACTGATCAATATCATTTTGCGCATTAGCATCTGGATTGTAAGGCTTTGAAAGTTCCTCGGCCGCAGCAGTCTGTTGTGAAAACGCTTTAGACTGTAAAACTACCGTTCCCAAAAACACAACAACTCCGCACAGCAATAATCTTATATTTCTCATCATGAATAAATTAAATAGTAATCTAAAATTACAAAATCATTTGCCCAAACCAAAACATAAGCAACATATAATGGTTAAACATGATATAGCTATCGACCATAAAAACATCCACGATCACACAGCATACACTTTGATCGGATCGTTAAACATGATCAGACAGCGCAGATGCTGCCTTAATTATTCAAATTGTAGCGATTATCAAATACTCTTTATTGGCGAGGAAGAAAAAAACACAGCTTATTGAGATTCCCTACGGAGCCGTTGGCAAAAACAGAAAAAACTTATTTTTATTAAAATCAAAACAATAAAAAACAAAACAAAACAAAACAAAAACAAACATCATATCTTAACATAAATATTATTTAATTTCTTTTAAAATTTAATAAATATACCATAACTTAGTAATAAGGAAGCGGAAAAACGAGTATACAAGATTCACCATAAAAGACCAAAACGAAACAAAATGAAACACCAAGAATTCAAAAGGTCAAAACTGATAGAAAAAATAAGAGACACGAGCGCGTGGGATGTTATCGTAATAGGCGGCGGTGCCAGCGGCTTAGGTGTTGCATTAGAAGCCTTAAGCCGAGGTTTCAAAACAATTTTGCTGGAGCAGGTTGATTTTGCAAAAGGCACTTCAAGCAAAGCAACAAAGCTTGTCCATGGTGGTGTTCGCTACTTGGCTCAGGGTGATATCGCTCTGGTTAAAGAAGCACTTCATGAAAGAGGTTTACTTCAAAAAAATGCACCGCATCTAGTCAAAAACCAATCATTTATCATACCCAATTACAGTTGGTTCGATGGTCCATTCTATACTATCGGAATGAAAATATATGATCTTTTGGCCGGTAAATTAAGTCTGGGAAAATCTATCCATATCAATAAAGAAGAAACACTTAGCCGCATAAGCACTGTTAGACCAAAAGGTTTATATGGTGGTGTAGTTTATCAGGATGGGCAATTTGACGACTCAAGACTTGCCCTCAATGTAGCCCAAACCTGTATACAGATGGGCGGTGTCGCACTGAATTATGTCAGGGTAAATAACCTAACAAAGGACAGCAATGGACGGATTAATGGTGTAATCGCTAATGATACTGAAACCGGTGAAGTTTTTACGATACAAGGTAAGACGATAATCAATGCAACAGGCATATTTGTCGATGATATCTTAAAAATGGATAGACCGGAGGCAAAACAAATGGTACGTCCTAGCCAAGGAGTCCATCTCGTATTTGACAAATCATTTCTCCCGGGAGATGATGCTATCATGATTCCAAAAACAGATGATGGACGTGTTCTTTTCCTAGTCCCCTGGCACAATCGGGTCATTGCAGGAACAACAGACACCCCGATTGATGAACACAGCCTTGAACCCGTTGCTTTGGAACAGGAAATCGATTTTATTTTGAAAACTGCAGGGCGCTACTTGACGAAGCAACCAACAAGAGCAGATGCGTTGGCGGTATTCGCCGGTCTTCGTCCGTTGGCTGCCCCTACTGGCAACTCCAATAAAACCAAAGAGATCTCACGAAGCCACAAGGTAATCGTCAGCGACTCTAAATTACTCACTTTAACAGGCGGAAAGTGGACGACATTCCGTCGAATGGGGCAAGATACAATCGACAAAGCGATAAAAATTGGCTGTTTACCGCAAAAAGAAAGTCGATCGGCCACACAAAAGATTTATAGTGCCATTCCGACATCAGACAGAAGCAACCACCTCTATATTTATGGAGCTGACCAAGAAGCTATCCATGCATTAGCCCAGGAAAATCCTGAATGGAACGAAAAATTAATAGCACATCTTGAATTCAAAAAGGCAGAGGTTGTCTGGGCGGCACGCAATGAGCTTGCCAGAACCGTGGAAGATGTGCTGTCCCGTCGTGTACGCATGCTCTTTCTGGACGCAAAAGCTGCAGTTGAAGCAGCTCCTGAGGTCGCGAGATTACTCGCGCAGGAACTGGGTAAGGATGAAAATTGGCAAAATGATCAAATAGAAAACTTTCAAAAAGTGGCAAAAAATTATATCTTGAAATAATACTAAAAATAACCAGCAATACTCAATTATGGAACAGCAATACATCTTGGCAATGGATCAAGGCACAACTAGCTCCAGAGCAATAATTTTTGATAAAGACAGAAATATAGTCTCCATTGCCCAGAAGGAATTCACGCAAATATTCCCGCAACCGGGATGGGTCGAACACGATCCACATGAAATCTGGTCAACGCAGGCGGGTGTCACCGCGGAAGCCACCACAAAGGCAGGATTAAATGGTAAAAATATTGCCGCCATTGGCATAACCAATCAACGCGAAACTGTCGTCGTCTGGGACAAAGAAACCGGAAAACCCATTTATAATGCCATTGTTTGGCAAGATAAACGTACAGCAGATTATTGCGACGAACTACGCCGCTCCGGAAAACATGATATGATCCAGGAAAAAACAGGTCTGATATTAGATCCTTATTTTTCCGCTACCAAAATCAAATGGATTCTGGACCATGTAGAGGGTGCCCGGGAAAAAGCACAAAACGGAGAATTAATCTGTGGAACCATCGATACTTGGCTCGTATGGAACCTCACCCGAGGCGACGCTCACATTACCGATGTCACCAACGCTTCCCGTACCTTACTGTTTAATATCCACAGGATGGAATGGGACAAGGAACTTCTTGAATTGTTTGACATCCCCCCTGCCATGCTTCCGCAGGTAAAAGAAAGCAGCGAAATATATGGAGAATCCCGGACGACCATTTTTGCACACAAAGTCAAAATAGCAGGAATTGCTGGCGATCAGCAGGCCGCACTTTTTGGACAGCAATGTATCGAGAAAGGAATGGTAAAAAATACGTACGGAACGGGATGCTTTATGTTAATGAACATCGGCGGTAAACCAATCCGATCAAAGAACAACCTTTTAACAACCGTTGCATGGAAAATCAACGGAAAAACAGAATACGCCTTGGAAGGCAGCATATTTATCGGCGGCGCACTCGTCCAATGGTTACGCGATAATCTTAACATTATCTATAAGTCGGCCGACGTTGAACAACTGGCACTTACCGAAAAAGATAATGGTGGCGTCACCTTTATCCCAACGTTTGCAGGACTGGGAGCTCCATACTGGAATGCCCGTGCACAAGGCACTTTATTTGGACTTACGCGCGCAACGACCAATGGTCATATAGCACGCGCCTCACTAGAAGCGATCTCCCTACAGACTCGAGATGTCCTCCAGGCAATGGAAGCTGATAGCGGCATACCTATCAAAGAATTACGTGTAGACGGCGGTGCAACAGCAAATAATCTACTCATGCAAATCCAGGCCAATGTACTCAATAGCAACGTTGTGCGCCCTAAAATTACGGAAACAACCGCCTTGGGTGCAGCGTATCTCGCAGGGTTAGCAGTAGGATTCTGGAAAGATGAGGCGGAGATATCAAAGTTTTGGGCACAGGATCGTATATTTGAACCCGAAACCGAGCAAGAAGAGCAAACAAAAAAGATCATTAAGCTCTGGACCAAGGGAATCAAAGCATTACAATACTGGACTGAAAACTAACCAATAAACATGAACCATTATTTAGCAGAATTTATCGGCACAACGCTCCTCCTTCTTTTAGGTAATGGCGTTGTGGCCAACGTTATCTTGAAAGGCACAAAAGGGGAAAATGGAGGATGGATTGTAATCACGACTGCATGGGCATTGGCAGTCTATGTAGGTGTCGTATTTGCAGGCCCTTATACGGGGGCACATCTCAACCCTGCAGTAACCATTGCCGTCGCGCTTAATCATGGCCTTCCCTGGATGGAGGTCCCAGGCTATATCCTTGCTCAAATTGCTGGTGGCTTCTGTGGCGCTATGCTAACTTACATCATGCACAAAGACCATTTCGATGCAACCGCGGATCCCACCACCAAACTTGGCGTTTTCGCTACCATACCTAACATCCGAAATACATCGACAAATCTGGCAAGTGAGATTATCGGAACCTTTGTCTTGATTTTTGTCATTTTCTTCATAACAGGTCAAGATATGACCATTGATGGAAAAACGGTACCAATAGGTATGGGCTCTCTTGGCGCTATACCTGTCGCATTTCTAGTATGGGCCATCGGCCTATCATTAGGTGGTACGACAGGATATGCGATCAATCCTGCCCGGGATCTAGGTCCACGCTTATTCCACGCGTTTTGGCCAATCAAAGGAAAAGGAAGCTCCGACTGGTCCTATGCATGGATCCCAATTGTGGGACCGATTCTAGGTGCTATTTTAGCCTTTGCACTCTATACATGCATAAAACCCATCTAGCCGAAATAGTTATTCTTACGGTAAACTAAAAGGGGGATTCAATTTGTGAATCCCCCTTTTAGTTTACTATCCTCGCTTAGGCTTTCTATGACCGTATTCACGATCCCGCTCAAACGTATTCATATGACGTTCCTTTTTCACAGGATACACATCGTCGATCACAATCAGTATACCTTTTTCTTCGACTGTACCAAACTCATTATTACGTGCTGTACCGAATGATTTCATGGTAGGTGACAGGTTCATATAAGTGTTTATCAAAGGTGGAATATTCTCTCCCAATGCTCTTACATGACTGTTTAATACCTTATATCCCTCTTTATAATCCAGTCCATCAAACACGCCAACAAAACGTTCGTAATCGTTCTTGATTTCCAATTCAGGAAGTGGGAGCACCAGTTTATCATGATCAGGGAAATAATAGTCCATAAAATAAAGTAACATATCCCGTGCATCTTTATTATAATGCGGATACATAGTCACTTTACCAAAGAGGTATTTTATTTCTGGATTCAGCATTACCAAAGCTCCTAAACCATCCCAAAGATTATCCAATGAAAAAATTCCTTTTCTATTGTCAATAGCCGGTTGGTATTTAGGCTGCACAAAAGATCTTCCCAACTCAATCGTATAAGGTAGATATTCATTCGTAAACAATTCGGAAAACTGAAAATAATGTGCGGTTGATAAATTGGGCACACCATTTACTTCACCAGCCTCAGCACATTTGATGACACGGTAACCGGCAACCACTTCTTCGTCTTCGGGATTCCATGCGATCAACTGATCGTAACAATCTTCGCATGTGTCATTTTCATCGATATCAATTGAAAGTCCTGTACCTCCTCCTGCTCCACGAAAAGTCAACTCCCGCAAGCGCCCAATTTCACGCATGACATTTGGCGAATTATGATAGTTGATTAAGTATATCTCGTTATTTCCATTGTTGGTATATCGTAAGAAGACCTCTTTATTCAATTCGGTCTTCAATAATTCTCTATCAACTGGAGGTATAATTTCTTGCATAAATTCTATTTTTCTTGAGCCAATCCATAAACCCTTCTTTTCACTTCCTCAGCCCAAGTTTTTTCGTTTTTTGATTGATCAAACGCTGTATAAGGGATTCTTTCTCCTATTATAATATTGACGGTATGCCCCCGTTGGGCAAACATTTCATCAGGTAAATATAACATTTCAATGTTTACCTTGAGACCTAATTTCTGTCTAAGCCTTGCAAAATTATAAAAAAACTTAGAGTTTTTACCGTCAATCAACACCGGAATGATATCTTTTTTATATTTTTTTGCTTTACTGATGAAACTCTTTTTCCATTCTAGGTCTTCAATACGACCATCATTTTGCTTTCTGGAAACCAAGCCTGCAGGAAATACCAACAACGCATCGTCTGCTCCATAGGCCTCCTCAATCGCAGAGATAGCCTGCTTCCCCTGACCACCTAACTTATTGACACCGACAAACAAAGGCCTCAAATTACCTATATTTAAAAGGATGTCATTGACTAAAAATTTCACATCGCGTCTATATTTACCTATTGCATGCATAAATGCAATACCATCCAATCCTCCCAACGGATGATTGGATGCAAAAATAACTGGTCCCGATACCGGAATATTTTCTGCTCCATATAAATTGACCTTAACATCCAGATCGTTGATCAATGCATCAACAAAATCCAGCCCCTGAAGATCTGCAAAGCGCGTCATAATATCATTTATCTCGTCTTCATGAATAGTCCTTTTTAAATAATTAAGTAAAAAAGAAGGAATCCATTTAGCAAGGCCCGCATTTTTTTTGTGAATAACTTCACGTATATCAATAAACTTTTTACTTTCGCTTGTGATCATCAATCTTATAATTGCAATTAAAAATACTGCTCCCCCATTTAGGCTCGATTACAAGCCTAATCCAATTCGCTGACAAAAATAATAACAGAATGCTGATAAAAGTACAATTTTAAAGTTTAAAATTGTACTTATTTGCAATAATGTGATCTTTCTATTGCACTTCCTCTTTAAGCTCGACAAACCATTAAATAATTAAGCGTAAATCTGATCCTACAAAATTTCTTTTCAGCTAGTTTTTTTATTAAGTTTGAGTATGCTAATAGGTCAATTTCTTTCAAATGCTGATTTCAGTATTCAAAATGCTGATTCAATACAACAAGCGCTAGAGAAGCTGCAAGATATGCTTTGTAAAGAATTAGTCGTTTTAAATGGAGACGACTATATTGGCTTGGTCAATGAAACCATCCTATTGGACGCCGAAGATGATGAAGCGCCGATTTCATCCATCAAGATTAATACAGCCCCAATACAGCTAAAATTTAATCAGCACCCTTATGACGCCTTAGTGATGGTAACTGTATATAATAGTACAATCATTCCTGTGCTGGATCAGGAAAACAAATATATAGGCGTATCCACACAGCTAGATATATTAAAAGCGATCAGTTCGATTCAATCGCAGAATGAATCTGGGGCTATTATTGTCCTGGCAATCGGACTGCATGATTTTTCGCTTTCACAAATTGCACACCTTGTGGAAAGTGACAATTGCAGAATCCTCAATTGCGCGACCAAAATAAATTTGGACAGTGACAATATTGAAGTTACTCTTAAAGTCGACAAGTCAAATATCAATGCATTACTGAATTCATTTCTAAGACACAATTATTTAATTCTAGAAACCCATAATACCGTTGCTGCATTTGACGACACGGCCGACCGTTATCAGCAGCTTATGAATTACATTAACATTTGATTAGGATTATTTTTTTTTCTCATCTTTGCGCCAATAAATTAAAAACAATATGAGAATCGCAATATATGGAAGAGAGTTTCAGCCCTCTGTTATACCACATGTGAAACACTTATTTGAATATCTTGTCGATAAAAATATTGAAATCTGGGTGTATAATCCATTTCACGAATTTCTGATATCGCAATTCGAATGTGACTTTAACTTCTCCACATACCATACATACCAGGAAATCAAAGATCATATTGACATCATGTTGAGTCTGGGCGGAGATGGGACCATGTTATCTGCAGTTTCCCTCATTAAAGATTCGGGAATCCCAATTGCAGGAATAAACTTCGGACGTCTGGGCTTTTTAGCTTCCATTAATAAAAATGACTTTGAGAATGCGATCGACGATATATTGAACCAACGTTTTAGTATACAGAAGCGTGTGTTACTCTCCGTGGAATCTGAACAGGCTAATTTGTTTCAGGGCAATCACTATGCGTTAAATGATATCACCGTATTTCGTTATGACAGCTCGGCCATGATTACTGTCAATGCGCGCATCAATGGTGAACTGCTCAACTCCTACTGGGCAGATGGCCTGATTATCGCTACACCGACCGGATCTACAGCTTATTCGTTAAGTTGCGGCGGGCCAATTATTATGCCGGAGAGCGGTAACTTTGTGATTACACCCATTTCACCGCACAACCTCAATGTTAGACCTATTGTCATCTCGAATCAGTTTACCCTTGAATTGGAAATAGAAAGCCGGAGCAATCAATACATTCTTAGCTGTGATTCCAAAAACGAGTCCATTGATACATCTGTAAAATTGACGATTAAACAAGCTCCATTTACCATTAACCTTATTCGGCTCCCTCACGAAAGCTTTTTCAGCACACTGCGGGAAAAATTGCT
This sequence comes from Sphingobacterium sp., assembly GCA_022712315.1. Classification (GTDB taxonomy): domain Bacteria; phylum Bacteroidota; class Bacteroidia; order Sphingobacteriales; family Sphingobacteriaceae; genus Sphingobacterium. The sequence continues at coordinate 33,390 of JALAGS010000015.1, forward strand.
TTGGGGCATTGATGTTCGAAACTATTAGCCTTGAAATAGCCTCACAAGGTTAACATGGTTTGAAGGAGAGCACGGAATCTGACCGGTTACGATGTTTCGGATAATCTTTCTACATATTGTACTTCTGTATTTCCAATTAAAAATCGATATTTGGAAGAATTAAAGGAAGATGGAATCAGAATATTCCTAAATAGAAATCCAAATGCAATAATTAATCAATGAAACATACGTTAAGACAAACAGCAATCATTGATAATGATGCAAAAAACCAAAAATAGGATTTAAAACGCCGAAATAGCATTTACGACTAGGGTGTTAATTTATTGAAAACAGCAAAAATGAGTTTTTTAGATCAGATAGATAATATTAAGTTGCCACAACATATCGCCATTATCATGGATGGTAATGGTCGCTGGGCAAAACAGAAAGGGAAACTTCGTGTTTTTGGGCATCAAAATGGTGTGAAAGCAGTAAGAGAAGCATTAGAAGGATGTGTAAAAGCCAATATTAAATTTCTGACACTTTACGCATTTTCTGCAGAAAACTGGAACAGACCAAAACTTGAGGTAATGGCCTTAATGGAGCTATTGGTTACTTCCCTTAAAAAAGAAATAAAAACTTTCCAGGAGAATGGTGTGCGCTTAAATGTCATCGGTGATATCAGTAAGTTACCGTCAAATGCACAAAAAAAACTGCAGGAAACCATTGAAGCAACGAAAGAAAATACACACTGTACATTAACCTTAGCGTTGAGCTACAGTTCCCGCCAAGAAATCGTAGACGCTGCCCGCAATCTAGCCAAACAAGTCAAAGAAGGGAAACTCCAGGCAGAAGACATTAACGATGCACTATTCTCCGCAAACCTCTATACTCAAAACCTACCCGATCCTGATCTCCTGATACGTACGAGCGGAGAATTGAGAATAAGCAACTTTCTACTTTGGCAAATTGCCTACTCCGAATTATGCTTTCTGGATAAGATGTGGCCTGAGTTTACGAAAGAAGATTTATTTAAATCCATTGTCGATTACCAGCAACGCGAAAGAAGGTTTGGAAAAACAAGTGAACAGTTGTAAAGATTTTATTAAATTTGACCACTGATTTGAAAAAAAGCAAGCTGGTTAAATTTTCTTAATTAACAAAAATTAACAAACGATTGGTGTACTTTAGCGCCAATAATTATAGATAAATGAAGCGTATACTACCCGTAATACTATTTTTTGGCCTCTCATCAATGCAGCTTGTCTACGGACAAGAAAATGGTGCGTTCAATTTAAATGACCCAGAAAAAATCAGCTATCTCAATCCTAAAAACTATGTAATTAGTGCTATTGATATAACTGGAACACAATTTTTAGATAAAAATGTATTAATTACAATATCTAAATTATCTGTTGGTCAATATTTGGAAGTTCCGAGTGAGGCGACTGCAAAAGTAGTGAAGGATATGATGGCTCAAGGCCTCTTTGATGATGTCGAATTATGGGCAGATAAAATTGAAGGTGAAAATATATTTTTGACCATCCGCGTAGTAGAGCGTCCACGTTTAACTCGTATTGACATCAACGGTTTAAGCAAAAGCCAAACTGAAGAAGTCCGTAAACGCCTAAATAGCAACACGGGTAAAATTGTCAATGAAAACTTGATGAATACCACGCGCGCTACAATCCAACGGTTCCTAAAAGAAAAAGCTTTTTTATATCCTGAGATCACACTAAAAACAGTAAAAGATTCAGCACAGGCAAATAATGAAATATTGATTGCCGATGTGGATAAAAAACATAAAGTCAGAGTCAAAAAGATGACTTTCACAGGAAATGAGCACTTTTCTCAAAAAGATCTGAGAAAAATGGCCAAACCTATCAAGCAAAAAATGTGGTACCGTATTTTTGGCCCTGGAAAGTTCAAGGAAGAAAAATATAAAGAGGGTAAAGAAAACCTAGTCAAAAAAATGGCGGCCAAAGGTTATCGTGATGCGACGATCTTAAAAGATACCGTTATTCGCGATGGTGAGAAAAATGTGCTGGTTAATTTTGACATTTATGAAGGTCCTAAATATTATGTAGGTAATATTGTATGGACAGGTAATGCCAAATATTCAGACACCTTGCTAAATAAAATTTTAGGTGTCAAACGCGGTGATGTTTTTTCGGAAGAAAAACTAACGGCAAAATTAATGGGTCCTACAAAAAATAGTGATGACATCTCCTCGATCTACATGAACGATGGTTATCTGACCTTTTCGGTAGATCCTGAACAGACCCGCATTTACAACGATACCATCGATTTGAATTTACGTGTATATGAAGGTGCTCAGTACACCATCAATAACGTTATCGTCAAAGGAAATGATGTCACCAACGACCGTGTTGTATTACGTTCTATTTATACAAAACCAGGTCAAAAATTCTCGAAAGAACAAATTATGCGTAGTGTGCGTGAGATTGCGCAGTTGGGAAATTTTGATGAACAAAAAACAAATCCTGTACCGACAAATTTAAATTATGCAGATGGTACGGTAGATATTGTTTATAACGTGACTGAAAAACCATCCGATCAGGTCGAGCTTTCAGGTGGTTATGGTGCTGGTCAGATCATCGGTACCTTGGGTTTAACATTCAACAACTTCTCTACCAGTAATTTCTTTGATAAAAGTTCCTGGAAACCGCTACCACGTGGAGATGGACAGAAATTGAGTGTCCGTGGTCAAACTTCAGGTAAACGTTATCAATCGTATAGTTTCTCTTTCTCCGAACCTTGGTTGGGTGGTAAAAAACCAATTTACTTTGGTTTAAGTGCCTATACGTCGAGTTCGTCGTATGGTGGATTCAACTACTATACTGGAGAACAAATTGTGAAGGATTCAGAGTTAAATCGTATCTGGATGACAGGTATTACTGCTACTTTAGGTAAACGTTTGCAATGGCCAGACAACTGGTTTCAGGCAAATACTTCCTTATCATTCCAACGTTATAAGCTACAGAATTATGGAAATTATTTCCTATTTGACAATGGTACAGCCTATAATATCAACTTGACGCAGGAGTTTAGCCGTAATTCGATCGATGCTCCGATCTACCCTACTTCGGGCTCAAACATCAAATTCTCGGTGCAATTGACACCTCCATATTCATTGTTCAACAACATTGATTATAAAAATGGTTCCGCTCAGGAGCGCTACCGTTGGACAGAATATCATAAATGGAAATTTGATTCGCAATGGTATGCAAAAATTGTGGGCAAACTTGTTTTCAAAGCACAGGCTCAATTTGGTTTCTTGGGTAAATACTCCAACAAAACTGAAATATCGACCTTCGAGCGTTTCAAAGTCGGTGGGGATGGTATGCAAGGGTTTGACTACTTACAGGGATCTGAAATTGTTGCATTACGTGGATATGCAAATGGTGTAATCATTCCTGAGGGAACACAAAATGTCAATGTGGCCCGAAATTCTGGTAGCCCAATCTATACCAAATACCAAATGGAATTGCGTCACCCTGTTATGTTAAACGATCAGGCAACTGTATACGTATTGGCTTTTGCTGAGGCTGCAAATACCTGGAACAAGTTCACCGAATACAATCCATTTAAAGTACGTCGTTCGGCAGGTGTCGGTGCCCGTATCTTCTTACCTATCTTTGGTATGCTAGGTATAGATTACGGTCATGCTTTCGACCCTATCCCGGGTTTACCGAGCAGTACATGGAAGCAAAATTTTACATTTAGTATCATGCAAAATATGGGCGGATTTTAATCTCTGTTAATCCAACCCTATAACATAAAAAAGCTATCTCAAGCAATTGCAGATAGCTTTTTTATGTTAAGATTATTTCTCAGTCCTATCCACACTGCCAGCCCGCATTTAAATCCTTTCGGATTAATGTAATTTCATCTGAATATCTGATAAATTTCCTTATATTCAGCTCTTATTATGACCGTAAAAAGAAAGCCATAGACAAGATTCGAAGAATTAGCACAGCTAGATTCGACAACAAGTTAAATAGTGTTAAACAGGAGAAATATCTGCTAGATTGCTTCTTTTTTCTTATTTTTGAGCCGTAAATTTACTTAAAGCGGATTTCCCAGATTAAACTTTTGGGTTTATCTCATGTCATAAGGTAAATTAGTGTAAATAATAAAAAGTATAGATAAAAAGTATAGTCTATAAAAACTTACAGGAAATATGAAAAAAATATTGTTAGTTATAGCTTTTGTAGTCGTGAGTGCTACAGCGACGTTTGCCCAACAACTTGCATATGCTGATTCAGAATATATCCTAAAGCATATTCCTGAATATACGACCGCACAGAAACAGCTAGACGACCTGTCTAAGCAATGGCAAGAAGAAGTCGATCAGAAATATGCTGAGATTGAAAAACTATATCAGGCTTATCAAAAAGATCAGGTATTATTAAACGAAGATATGCGTCGCCGTCGTGAGGATGAGATCGTAACGAGAGAAAAAGAAGTAAAAGACTATCAAAAACAAAAGTTCGGATTTGAGGGTGACCTCTTCAAAAGACGTACACAATTGATGAAGCCTATTCAAGATCGTGTAGCAAAAGCAATTCAAGACTTTGCTTCTGCACAGGGGATTGATTTTATTATGGACAAGGGTAATGAATCAACTTTTCTCTATGCCAA
>JALAGS010000206.1 GCA_022712315.1 Sphingobacterium sp.
AACATGGTGCAAGCAAAACAGATATTTTTATAAATGCGATAAAGCTAATTTAAAAAATCTATTGGATGGATTAAAACGTATAAAAAAACCAATGAATGCCTTTAAATTAAGATATCCTATTATATTGATCCATGGCACTGCAGCTGGAGATAGTAGTTTGTTTTGGGGCAGGATTCCCAAGACTTTCAAAAAAAACAATATTTCATTTTTTTATGGTAAGACCGATGGATGGGGCACCGTTGCTAACAATGCACAGATGCTGAAAAGAAATCTGTCAGATCTTGCAGAAAAAACAGGTGTCACTAAATTTAATCTCATCGCGCATTCTAAAGGTGGGATCGACGCTCGCTATTTTATTTCAACGCTAAAAGGCCATCAAATGGTGGCCTCCTTAAGCACAATATCCACGCCACACTTAGGAACACCAATAGCAGATTATTTAATGGAAAAACATCTATCCGGGGATTCTGTTACAAAAAAACTGATCCAACGTATTTCTTTCTTATTTGGAGGGCAATCTCCGGCCCCAATCGAATTAATCCGAGATCTCAGTGTAAAAAAAATGCGTACTTTCAACCAGCTCAACCCCAATATGGACAATGTATTTTATCAGAGCTTTGCTTCGACAATGAATAAGCCACAGGATGATTTATTGTACGCATTGAGTTTTAAATACCTGATGGGACTGGCAGGTAAAAATGATGGGATGGTCCCATTAGAAAGTGCAGTGTGGGGAGCCAACTTTAAACATATACATGCTTCCCAGGGTATCTCGCATGCTGGTATTACCGATATCACCCGTAACAATATTGGGAATATACATATACCACAAATCTACTTAGACATTATTAGTGGATTAGCAGCTTTAGGATTATAACGATTAACAAATGTATACGTTATACACACTAATTTTTTTGATATGGTTTGGTATCCCAGGCCTATTCATCTATTTAATGTACTGGATCCTAAAAAAATCTGGCCGTAAAAAGTTGGGAACTATCGTCTCGATTGTTTTAATATTGCCTTTTCTTATGCTCACGCTATACCTACTATTTGATGATCTATTATTCTCTAAATCTGATGCAAGACAACTACTCAGCGAACACCATATCACGCTAAACGATGATTTTAAAATTATTTCCAATCAAAGTGGTGGCTTAAGAGATTACACACATCAATTTGAACTATCTATTTCCGAAAAAGACAAACAATCTTTTATCAATCAACGAACTTGGAGTGACAAAATGGATGAAAGAATAGAAGTTCATAGCTCTGCGGTAGACAGATATGAAGGTGACACGCTACGCGCCAATTATCATGACAATGATTCCTATACCTATTCCATGTATCGTCCAAATGGCAAAGGCATCACTCCAACATTTATAAAAATCTGTGTATCCAATCATAAAAATACATTGACATACGAAGAGATCTTAGACTAATTCAATAACTGGATGGCAGCCGTTGGCTGTCGAACAGCGGATCCTTTTTCCTTGCTATCTGCATCTACAGCACCATCTTCAGAATAGCCTTTTTTAGTCTTCTCCGCAATTAGTTTTTCAGCATCCTTTAGACAGGCTTCCTCGGAATCAAAGGTTTTACTTTTACTTTGCCCAGCGGTTCCGTTCCGTCCGTAGGTGACTGTATGAGTTGCTCCCGAAGTTTGTATTTCCCAAAATTTATCCGATGTACCGTCTATGTATTTTAAGTGCTTAAACATTATTTATAACTGTAATATCAATTATTTCGCTTACTGTTTAAATATAACGAAAGTAGCGAAAAAAACGTATATTGACATTAAATCACAGACAGATCATGCGTATATATTTCTTATTCAGTTTTTCACTACTATTAGTTACTTTAACGTCAGAAGCCAAAATTTCAACAGCGGAAGAGTATACCCGAATATGGTCCGATCCCCCTTCTAACAATATAAAAAAGTACATGATTAAAATGGCAATTTCAGATGGGCTAGATAAAAACTCTATAAAAATAGAAACCGATAGCTGGGGAGAAGTTATTCTTTCAGACACATGGAGAAATACCATTAAATTTAGACGGGGTAGCCTGGGTGAATATACAACTGTCAATAAGAGTGGTATTAAACTGACCATAAAAGAAGATTTTTCAGGAAATATTGTCGTAAAAGATGAGGATGGAGATAAAACTACTATCAGAAAAAATAGCAGCGGCGATTTTGATATCCCCGATCTAGACAGAAGTTCATCTACAGTTTTAAAAAATATACACGGTAATTTAGAAATACATGATGAAAAAGGAAATGTAAAAACTGTATCAAAAAATATTTTTGGAGGTCTCGACATCCGAGATAATCAAGGTAATAGCTCAACGATATCCAAAGATATTTTAGGAAATCTGGAAATTCGAGACAACAAAGGTAATTCAAGCCGGATAACAAAAGATATTCTTGATAATCTCACTATCGAAAATAGCAATGGTCAACGTACCACAGTGAGAACTGATATTCTAGGTGGTAAAACGATTGAAGACAATAGCGGAAATCGAGTTTCAGTTAGAAAGGATATATTTGGAAATTATGAAGCCAGCGATAACAATGGAAACCGGGCGTCGATTAAAAAGGATATCTTTGGAACGGTAATCATTGATGATCCAAAAGGTATTCTAAATGACGCAGTGAAATTGCAATTGATCCAAGAACTTTCAAAGAACTAAATTTTTCTAGAAATTAGTCTATTTTATAAGTGAATAATCCAACGTTACGATGGACCAAAATATTATCGATTTAATTATAGATGAACTAGCAAAAGACACAGATAAAAGCAATTCGTATGCTTTACCCAACGAGGATAACACTTACAATTTACCCATAGAAGAAAATAAAAGGAGGATTAACTGAAGCAGGAGATCGTACCTTCTTCTGATGAATAATGAAAAACCCTCGAGCCTATTTACAAAGGTTTCAACATTCGTATAGTTAAAGATTTTCAAAAGAAAATTAAAATCCCTAAAATTGCAGTCTCATTTCAAGGAAATCGGATTCAGTATATTAATGCTACTGATCTTCCAAACGATATTGACGCTACGGAAATAGGCCCTAAAAAGGGAAATAAGCGAGTTGAATAAAAATAAAACGATGAAAAAGATTATATTTTTTCTATTACTGATACCTTTTTGGGCGGCTGCTCAAGAGCAAAATATCCAAAACTTTATCGTAAAAGAAAACCTTTCCAAAAATGGAAAATTGGCTGTAGTTGCATTGGATTCACTTGGAAACACCAATGAAAACATCCATGGCAATTATCTATTTACAATCAATGGTTTCTCGCAAGCACTACAATTTCATGAGGGTGTCGCTGTCCCTAATCAGAAAATTGAGTCATCAACATTTGTATTCTTTAGCCATAAGAATCAACAAACTTCCAAAGGTCGCTTATTTTATATCTATAAGAGCGATAGCGGACTCTCTCCTTTTGCCATTAGCGGATTGATGTTTTTGATTATCCCGGCCATTGTATTAGGAATAGCTTACATGTTTAAAAAAGTGATTTTGACAGCGATCGCACTGGCTATAGTTTTCTTTTTATTCAACCATTCACAGGGTTTAGACTTGAGTAAAATTTTTGAATCTATATTTTCAAGTCTCAAAAATCTCATCGGTTGACAACACGATCTCTCGGGAAATCCTATCAATTGATGTGATCAAAGTAAATCATAACAAAACGATTGTACATTAGAACGGCATACCGATTCCAAAATTGTATTGAATAAAATTGTATCTGTCGGGTCTATGGGTTTCATAATATTGTGCCTTAAATTCCTTGGAATCAAAGAAGTGCTTGATAACCCATTGATCAGCACCTGAGAATTGTGGATCTTTTAGTTTAAGCCCGGCATCTAAGCGAATCACAAAATAGTCCGAATCGAAACGAAGTCCGAAACCGGTACCGATGGCGACTTGCCCAAGGAATTTATTGAATTTAAACTCTCCACCCGGATTTAGTTCTTCATCCTTCTTCAGTCGCCAAACATTTCCCATATCCACAAATGTCGCTCCATTCATCTTCGCGCCCAGGAAGTTATTAAGTAATCTGAATCGATACTCCGCATTCGCTTCCAGCTTAATCTCCCCCAACTGATCCAAATTACGCAGGTTTAAACGCAAATCCTCACTAAGACTCTGCCGGTTATAGGCACCTGGTCCCAGGGTACGCGCCTGCCAAGCGCGTATACCATTCATCCCCCCACTATAAAAGCTCTTTTCAAAAATCAACAGTTTAGAGTTATTACCATAAGGAATCGCTATCCCTGGATTAAAACGGAAGACAAACTGCCTATTTCCACCAAGATTTCGGTATAAACGATAATCGAATTCTGTCTTGGCGTATTGAAGAAAGGGCACACCAAATATTTTTTTCTCACCGTCAGCATTCTTGGGCAATTTTGCTAAGGAGCTAATAAGGTCCAGCACGTTTCCACTCACGTCCAATGTTCCTCTGAAATATTGAAAATCCTCCTTGCTATTCAATTTCTTGCCATTCAGGATAAAGGTATATTGTGTTCCTAAACCAAAATACTGGCGATCGTTGCTACGTACATACAACTGGTAGCCTTCCTGTACAAGCTTGTTCCGAAAATTGGAATCCAAGCGTCCATCCCGATACTCCAAAACGATAGGCGTAAAACTATGGTACTTATTTTCTGTTTCATACCAAGAGTAATTCAGCGATGTGATAAAATAGCGGTTTGAATAGGTTTTATCTTGATCGAACAACTGCAATGTCATCGAGTAGGTCGTTTTGGGCAAACCAAACTTCCCCCCTGGATTAATATGAAAGGGCACCATCAGACGAGGAATAACCAAATTTACGCCCGCTTGAAAATCGTTATTGAATATTTTACTGGAAAGCCCTCCTGCTAAACGCGGATCAAACAATACGCCATAACGTAATTTCACTTCCAATTGCTCCGAACCACCAAAGATATTGCGTTGTGAGAATGTATTTCCAATATTGAATCCGCTCATACCTGATCTAAAAGTATACTCCCCCTCTATCTGGTTTCCCATACGAGGTCTTGGAACGAAATCATAGTGCACATCGAGTTTATTGGAATCTTTTTTGACAAACTGCATTTTGACAGAACGAAAACCATTCATCTCGTACAATCGGTCATAGGATTTATTTTCCTCCCGCAAGGAATAGTACTGACCTGAGCGTAAATACATATAACGTTCCAAAGGTTTCCATCTGAAACTATTCGTTTCATCAATAAATAAAAGGCGTTTTGCAGAATCTAGGATACGACGTGGCTCCTTCTTCGAGATTGTTCCATAATTCCTTATCGTCATATAAACACTATCTATTTGATACTTTTTATGTATCGTAGAGTCAGATGGATTTTCGACATTAATTTTCAAGTCGATCAAAGGTCCATCGAGAGTTGAATCGACCCCAGCACGCATATATTGCCTTACATAATCGTAATACCCATTGTTTCGCATCGAAACATAAAGTTTCTCCCGCTCATCAAGCAACTTTGCGGCATCGTACTGGGTATTGGATTTTACGGAAGTTTTAGGAAGTACCTCCCGTTCAAATATTGCCTTTATATCTTCATCCTCAAATTTTCGATCTATATTTCTAACTTGATAAGGAACACCTTCATCTACTTTAAAATCGATATGTGCTCGCTTTTTGGAAACTGAAATCGTAGGTTCGACCTTAGCTTTAAAGTAACCTTTTGAAAATAGAAAACGCCGGATTTGATTGGCAGACAAATCTACCATTGCCGAATCCAGCAAGTGAGGTGGTTCGCCGACATTCCGAATTTTCTTGGTTTTATAGCGTCCGTTTTTAGTATTGAACGTATTGTAAATAAATAGATTTACCCTTGAATTGGGTCTTATTTGATTGGAAATATACGTTTCGGATGATTCTTTCAATGCAGGGGTGACACCAGAAATCTGTACTTTTGTAACCAGAGCTTGGTCATCGTCAAGATATTTTGAAGACCGGCATGATGCAAAAAATAACACTAAAAGCGTTATACTTGCAAATCCGATAAAACGAGTATACTTAATCATCAATAAAAATGTTGTCAAAAGCGCAAATCAGTCTAATAACGTCTCTACAAAATAAAAAGTATAGAAAACAACACGGCCTGTTTATCGTTGAGGGTATAAAATCCGTGATGGAATTTATTTCATCAAGTTATGAGGTTGAGTCTATTTTCTACACGGACGACGCCAACACAAAAGTGGGTAAAATCTCGCATAATATAAAATCCCATGAACTAACGGAAACTGAATTCCAAAAGATTAGTGCACTGAAATCGCCACAAGGTATACTCGCTTTGGTCAAACTTCCTTTACAGCAAAAAATTGTACCAAGTAATTTAAAAAATAAGTTTAGCCTTGTACTCGATGATGTGCAGGATCCAGGCAATCTTGGGACAATTATCCGCACGGCGGAGTGGTTTGGAATCGAACATATTATCTGTTCCATTGGCACTGTAAACGCTTACAATCCGAAAGTAGTGCAAGCAACTATGGGCTCATTGGCAAGACTGCAGATCCACTATACTGATTTAACTGATTTTATTCCGGCTACTGGATTGAAAGTATATGGCGCCCTACTTGATGGTCAATCCATTTATCAGACTGTATGGGCTGATGAGGGGCTAATTGTTATGGGTAACGAAGGAAATGGCATCAGCGACGAAATAATAGCTTTGATCGATCAAGCTGTCACTATACCTCGCCTAGGGCAAGCCGAATCATTGAATGTAGCCGTAGCAACAACGATCTTCTGTAGTGAGATTTCCAGACAAAAATTGACCTAAAAACAGATTCTATTTGATACTTAGAGCTTTTGATGTAATCCAATCCTATTTCCTTCCAAATCTTCAATCTCTGCGACGGCAAAGCCCAAGTCGGTATGAAAGGTGGCTGGATATACCCTTCCATATTTAAACTCTGATCTTCATGAAAAATATCAATTTTAATAGAGAAAAAGCCCCGTAGCGACATTTTTCTATTCGTTTAAAAGATTCGATTAATTTTTATCAAAAGAAAAAGCTTAATCGCTCCAAAAACTGTACATTTGAACAGTTCAATTGAAAGACGGATCGATACCGCTATCCATGTTCTTTTTTGAATATTCACACACGATAAAATTACACCATGCCCGCTGAACAGAAATCCATCTATACGTTACAATTTATTTTACTTTGCTTAAGCTCACTCCTATTTTCTTCTAGTTTCAATATGATTATTCCGGAACTACCCAATTATCTGAGCAGTTTGGGGGGTGCGGAGTACAAAGGGCTAATTATAGCATTGTTTACTTTGACTGCTGGAATTTCGCGGCCTTTTAGTGGTAAATTGACCGATCGGTGGGGACGTGTACCGGTCATGGCAATTGGATCCATCGTCTGTTTCATCTGTGGTTTTCTTTATCCCATTTTAACGTCAGTCGCGGGCTTCCTATTCTTACGATTGATACATGGTTTTTCCACCGGTTTTAAACCTACCTCAACTTCTGCGTATGTCGCCGATCTGGTTCCTCAAAAAAGATGGGGTGAGGCTCTTGGCATGCATGGACTGGCTTTTAGCGTCGGTACAGCTGTTGGCCCAGCAATTGGAAGTGCCATTTTCGAGGCCTTTGGTATCAATGTTATGTTTTATTGTTCTTCTTTCATGGCACTTCTCTCCATTCTTATCGTCATTAACATGAAAGAAACACTGGCGAAAAAAGAAAAATTCAATCTTTCCATGCTCAAAATAAACCGCAAGGATATTATTGAATGGCGTGCCCTTCCAGCTGGAATCGTCACGTTTTTATCTTATACCGCTTATGGAGTCATTTTAACTTTAATTCCCGATTGGAGTGAATACCTGGGACTTAAAAATAAAGGGCTATTTTTTCTGGCATTTACAATCGCATCGGTGCTGATACGTTTCGTATCCGGCAAAGTTTCGGACCGTTACGGGAGACCAAAAGTCATTGTTGTCGGAATAGTCATTATTGCTATTGCACTCGTTGCTATCGGTATGGGCAATAGTTTCATTGGAATGATGATCGGCGCAAGCATCTATGGCGTGGGCACAGGTATACTCTCCCCTGCCGTCAATGCTTGGACGATCGACCTAAGCCTACCTGAACATCGGGGCAAGGCAGTAGCAACCATGTATATCTCACTTGAAGCTGGAATAGGGCTTGGCGCACTGCTCGCTGGATTATACTATAGTGATGTTATCCTCCGGATTCCAGTCATTATGTATGCCAATGCAGTAGTTTTGCTACTGGCACTGACCTATATGCTGAGCTGGCAGAGAAAGCACAAAGCCCACTAGCCTTTATTGCTTTTACAAACTCATGCAGGACAAAACCTCATTTCCTCTTTAAATGTATTTCTCAATGGATAGCGGAGAAATCAGTAAACTGCGCAGTAATTCGAGTACCGAGAAGAACAGATAAGATCGAATACATGTTTTTATATGCCACGCAATTATATTGCATCACTTGCGTCCTAAACGTTTAAAAAGTGGCGGTGATTGGATATAGCAAAGTTGCTATATTTAAATTGCAAAATTATAACACACCGCCATGATAAATTTAAATGTTTTTAGTCAGATTTTATCTCTTATCGACCGCGAATTATTCAAAGATTTGGTTTCAAAGCACAAAAGTGATAA